>NZ_JAEHNT010000089.1:0-311 GCF_016742815.1 Lactobacillus sp. A27 | reverse complement strand
AGTGAATGAGCGATGAGTGAAGCTGAACCTAGACCATGGTTTAGGGGAGCTTTAGGTACTGCAGCTTTAATGATCTTGTCGCTAAGATTTCTTTGACTGCAATATTTACATTTGTAAGCATGTTGGATATGGTCTAGCCTTTTAAGTTGAGCTGGGATAAACAATAATTCTTGGCGAACTGACTGCTTGCCTATCTCAATCAGCTCATGATGACAATCAGGACAATGCTTGTCGCCTAATTCATGGTGAACCTCTTCAGCTGGAAGGGCAGCTAGTAAGTCAGCACGCTTTCGTTTGTGAGCTTGTCTTTT
>NZ_JAEHNT010000088.1:0-201 GCF_016742815.1 Lactobacillus sp. A27 | reverse complement strand
GTGTGATCTGGATAAGTTACAGTTACTTCACCAGTTACATCCTTACCAGCTTGACTAAAGTCAGGTTCCTTATCCTTAGTCCATTCAACTTTTGATTTTTCTGGTAAAGTAGTCTCCTTACCATCAGCATCCTTTACATCGATAGCATCTTTTGGATCTAAAGTTTGACCCTTATCTACCTTAAGACCACCTTTGCCATCG
>NZ_JAEHNT010000087.1:0-308 GCF_016742815.1 Lactobacillus sp. A27 | reverse complement strand
TTAATGGAGGTTAAGAATATGATCGAAAAACAACAACCCATTGTGGCACTTGGCCACTCTTCTAAACCTAAGAAGGCTCGTCCACCACGCAATAATCTGTTGCTTAGTTTAAAGAAGAATGACTTAGAACTGAACTTCTACAGTAGTTTAGATACTGAAATTATGAATAAGCTGCTTGAGAAAGTCTTGCCATGATTAAGCTCAGTGACTTAGGGCAAGTCTATATCGTTTGCGGCAAGACGGATCTGCGTAAAGGCATTGATGGACTAGCAACTTTAGTCAAAGAACAGTTTGAACTTGATCCTTTT
>NZ_JAEHNT010000086.1:0-15506 GCF_016742815.1 Lactobacillus sp. A27 | reverse complement strand
CAAAAACTTTTTTAAAGCTCTCGAGCTCTTCGTCATCTCTCAAGACGACTTTATTAATTTACCCTACTTTCTCTTTTTTGGCAAGTTATTTTTTCAACTTTTTTAAATTAAAATTCCATTGCAATGATCTATCTCATGTTGAATAGTTTCTGCAATAAATTCCGAAAAATCTTGCGTTACTTCTTCAAGATTAAGATTCTGATAAGTAACGGTTATATTCTTATAGCGAATTGCCTGACGTTGACCGCTTAAAGATAAGCATCCCTCTTCAGTCGTATACTTACCATTCTTCTTAATAATTTTAGGATTAATCATCACGAAAGGTAAACTTCCAATATAGAAAGCAATAATTCTTTTAGGTCTGCCAATCATATTTGCGGCTAAGCCAGCTGCTTTGCTTCTATTTGCTAAAAGCGTATCACGCAAATCCAGCGCCGTATTCAGATCTTCTTTGCTTGCTAATGTCGATTTTTGACTTAAAAATACTTGATCATGAATGATCTTTTTTACTGCCATAACTTTTCCTTTCCAAATTTATTCAATATAGAATATTAACAAATTATTGCCATTTAACCAAAATAAACTGAAGCATAATATGATTGAAATGTTTTCTTTATTATTTTGAACTTGTATAGGGCAAAGATCGCGCTAAAATGTAAGTTAGACACTTTAAAGGGAGGCCTTCAAAATTTTTAAACAAATACTCACCGGATTAGCAGTTGCCGCTCTATTTTCTACTGCTACACCAACAATTATTTCTTCAAACACAGATAAGGTGCAAGCGAGCAGCTATTCTAGAAGTGCAATGCGTAGCTACGTACGAAACACTCTAGCTCAAAGCAACAGTCGAGGAAGCACAGTTATTATAAAAAATGGTAAACCTCAACAAATCAGCTATGGTTGGGCTTGGTATGGCAAAAGAATAGGCAACGGTAATGATAGCGTAGTCTATCCGACTGCTTCTTTACAAAAAGTAGTGACTGCTGCCATGGTTGTTCAATTAATGAACGAAAAATGGCATACAAGTGAACGTTTTAGTCAAAACACTAAGATCTCACGTTGGTATCCTGAGCTAAAAAACGCCGACAATATTACACTAGGTCAACTAATGACCCACACTTCCGGAATTAACGCTGTAAATACGGAAGCTGATCGCGGGACCGACTATTCAGAAGATGATGCAGTTAAATGGGCAATTGATAATGCTAATTCCACTGATTCAGGTACTCCTGGCACTTATTTCTACAACAATACAAATTACATCCTATTAGCAGGTATTATCAAAAAAGTTAGTGGTCAATCATATGAAACTAATTTTAATAATCGTATTGTTAACAAATTAGGATTAGCAAATACCTATCTTTACCAAAATATTCCTAGCTGGAAAACTGATCCCATCTCATACATTTGGAATGTCAAAAATTATCAAGATCCTGAATATATAACTAAAACACAGGCTTCCCAACTTGTAGGTGCGGCCAACATGTTTACTACCCCAATGGATTATTACAAAATTCAAGTTGGCCTATCCAATGGTGCAATTTTAAATAAATCAGACTTCTATTACCTTACTCACTTAAGAAGCAGGGTTAATAACTATTCCGGTGGTATTTATCTTGATAACAACGACACCATAAAATCGGCATACGGAAATCTTGGTGGTACCCACTTTGGTATTTGGTTCCAAATGACGACTGATAATCGCAATGGTTTAATTATGTTCCTAAATCAAACTGCGGGTGACGAAAATGCTCAAAAACAAGTCGGATATCAAATTTTGAATCATATTAAACCATATACATTTATCGCAGGATAAAACAAAAAGACTTTTCCTAAAATTTGGAAAAGTCTTTTTTATTATTCAAATAAAAGTTCTGACATACTCGTTTTTAACGGCCGCTTCAACAATAAATTCATCCCTACGGCAGGCTTCTTTTTTGGTCCTAATAATTCTTCCTTAACCGAATCAGATTGAATTTGTGCCTCACCTAAATAGAAGAACTGCTTGCCATCGGCATCGCTTCTTTTAACAAAAACATGGATATGCATGTCTGGTGTCTTCAACAATCGCTGCACTTCTTCTGAATCCAAATGTCGTGGCACTCTTGTATACCAACGTAAGCTACGTCCATTTTCTAAAGTATTGTGATATAAAGCATTCCGCTTTTCTTGATCATCTTTTCGATAAGTAATAAAAATCGGCGTATCATGATCACCTACACGATAACCATACATCGGTGCAGAAACATCCCGAGGCCAATTCAATAATCTGCAAGCATCTTTTCGATCATATTGTTGGTATAAAGTAAATTGCTTTTGCTGGTCATAATTAGTACTTAATAGCAAACCTGTTTCAATTGCATCTTTAAACAGATCTTTGAACCATTTATTTTGAGTTAAAGCATTTAATAATTCCTGATTTAATTCATAATCAAACAAACTGCTATGAACTACCACGGGTTGATCACCATATTGCGCCTTCTTAGTAGTTTTACCTTGCTTAACATCAAAAAAATCAAGCGATAATATATCGTCTATCGAATTCAAAACTGCTTTATTTACATAGATTTCCTTTTTGCGTAATTCTGAGACAAAGTCTTCCTGGTTGACCTGTTTCTGCTTCAATAGCATCTGCAACAAAATTAGTTCATGAGCGCGATTGCCATTCAAAAGCTCTTTAGTTAAAAAACTTAGAACTGCATTTTCATAATTATTTAGCTTTACTGCTTCACCCATTTTAATTAAAAATGCGGCGTAATTATCAAGTCCGCGATTATTAGCAAAAACCATTGGCGAAACTGAACCATATTGAGCAAAATCATGCAATAAAGGAATGCGACCCAATTTATTCTTCAAGCTTTGATAACTCTGCCGCAATTCCCGTATATTGTCTAACTTTATTTGATCTAGTGAAGCTAAAATCTTTTCAGATGCAACTTTACTAAAGTTAATCGTAGAAACATCAATAAAGTGAGGTAACCGCGCCTCTCTTTTGGCTTGATCCTTATCGCGACTTGTATCGTGATTAAGGGCAATTGGAATCATGTAATTATTCTTATAATTACCGATAAAATCCAGAACTGTCACGAATTCTTTACCAGGATATTTTCTTAATCCTCGACCTAATTGCTGGATAAAAACAATACTTGATTCAGTATTGCGCAGCATAATGATTTGGTTCAAAGCAGGAATATCAATCCCCTCGTTAAATAAATCTACTGCCACGATATATTCAATTTCACCAGCAACTAATTTTTGCACAATTTTATTACGGGTACTTTCGCTGTCTTCATTGGTTAAAGCGACAGCAGGATGGTCTTTCTCTGAGAAAAGGTCAGCTAATTCGCGTGCTTCCTCTTTTCTACTGCAAAAAACGAGTCCCTTGGCTTGATCGCCACAATAGCCATAATAATCAATTTCTTTCAAAACATAATTTACGCGATCTTCTGATACTAAATAGCGTAAATCAGTTGTTTCATCAATTGATTGGCCGTTTAACTCATAATCTTGTACACCGACATAATGAAATGGCGTCAGCATCTTATCTTCTAATGCATCCCGCAACCGAATATCGTAGGCCAAATTATAATCGAAAATTTGATACACATTTTGTTCATCGGTTCGTTCAGGCGTAGCCGTCATACCTAATAAAAATTGCGGCTTAAAATACTGCAAAATCTTTTGATAGCTTGGTGCAGCTGCTCTATGCGCTTCGTCGATTAAAATATAATCGAATTCATTTGGATCAAAGCTTTTTAGCATATCCGGTTGAGATAAAGTTTGAATCGTCGCAAATAAATATTTTTTATTCTTATCATGCTTATTTCCACTGAGCAAGCCATAATCCTGCTTTTTTCCACCAATTACATGATAAAAACTTGCAAGCGACTTTTTAGCGATTTGCTCGCGGTGCACAACATATAAAAATCTTTTCGGTTTAAAATCCTTAACCGCAAAAGCACCTAAATACGTTTTCCCTGTACCTGTCGCCGAAACAACGAGGCCTCTTTTTTCGCCATTATCTACTAGGCCCTGTAAATTTCTGAGCGCTGCTTGCTGCATCTTATTAGGGACAATTTTTGTTTTTGATTTGGTTAGATGCGCAACCGGTGCGGGCTGCCAGTTATTCTTATAATCAGCTAGCCATTGAGCGCTAAGATCAAAACTACTATCTTCCAATCTAGAAATTTTCTGCGCTAATTGTTTAGTTAAATCGGCTTGATTGCGCGAGCTAGCTTTTAATGCCCATTCATAATTGCTAAGCATGGCTGAACGGGTAAAATTAGCACTACCAATTACAAGAGTTTGATAATCTTCGTGTTCAAATAAATAGCCCTTAACATGAAAACCCGACTCATCCGCAATTTTCACTTTTAAGTTAGGAATTTTTGCCAACTCTTCAAATACGCGTGGATTATTGAAATTTAAATAATTGCTAGTAATTATTGTTCCGCCCACGCCTTTAGCTGCTAAATCAGCTAAAACGACTTTTAATGGTACGAGCATATCCTGCGTAATAAAGGCTACAGCCCAAGTAAAACTTTGACAGTGATATAATTCCTCTCGCAAAGTTAGCCATATTTTTTCATCTTGCTCATTCGCTAAAAGTTTGGGGCTAAAAAAATTATTCCCTAAAATCTTTTCATCATAAAAACCATTTAAGATTGCATCCCGCATCACATTCGACATTCTTTCACCTCATTTGGTCTAATTCTACTAAAAAAGCATCCGTTTTTTAAAACGAATGCTTTTCATTTATTGTTTTTGCCATTTTTCATGCCAGTGATAAAGAACTAACGGCAAAATTGAAACGATCGCGCACATGCCAATTAATGTCCAGACATAGATTCCACGTAATCCTGCTGCAGTTCCTTGAGCAGGTACAAAAGTAACAAAGAATGCGACAACTGTGATAATCAAAGCCAAAATTGCAATTGCAATACTCAATTTTGGATTCTTGCTCATGTAGTACATGCGGTGATAATCTTCATGTTTTTTCTTCAAAACCATGTAGGCTATTAACATGATCATATATACCATCAAATATTGTGCTGTTGTTGCGGCTAATGAAACATTAAACGCAAAGTCAGCATCGGTACCACTGGTAAAGGTAATCAACAATGCTGAAATAGTAACGATTGCTGATTGCAAAATCATAATTCTAATTGGAACGCCATGCTTAGTTGTTTTAGCGAAAAACTTAGGCATGTAGCCTTCTTTAGCAGCTTCGTACATTCCCTGGTTAGGACCAGCGATCCAGTTACCAAGCTCGCCGATAATACCACAAGCTAGCATTACGCCAACAATCTTTTGCAATAAATCTCCTGGCAATCCGATAGAAGTCAACAGTTTACCATAGGTATAAACGAAACCTGTGCTGTTTTGGATTTCACTTTTAGGAACAGTCATTCCAATTGCCATACTTCCCAAAAGGTCAAAGCAAATTGCAGTTGCAGCCAGAGCCAACATTACTTTTGAATAAGATTTTGGATGGTCTAAGTTCTTAACGTGTGGTGCAGAAGCTTCTCCCCCACAGAAGGCAAGCATAAATGGTACAAAAGCTACTAATGTAGTGCCATTTAAATGATGTGGAACTATCGTATGCCAATTAATCACCATATGAACTGGATGACCTTGTGCCAAGTATACAAAGAATGAAATAATCAATAAAATTACCGGAAGCGCAATCCCTAAAATGAATAGCCATTCCGCAATTCGTCCGATTTTTCTAATCCCAATAACTTGAATTGCGGTTGCACCCCATAAAATGATCATCATTAAGATAAAACGCACAATTGGCGTGGTGTTAAACCAAGGAGTTCCAAAAGCAATCGACAATGCACCAATAATCACGTACATCATCGTGTCCATCCCCACAGTAATGTGAATCCATTGGTAAAACATTGCGGTCCAACCCATTTTGTCTCCTAAAGAGCCTTTAACCCAGGTAAAGATGCCGCCTTTTTCCCAACCATCAATTGAAGCCATTTCACCGGCCATTTGAGTAATTGGAATAAACCATGCAATTCCAGCAATCAATAGATAAAATAATGCCGTAGCACCAGTTTTACCAAATGGGGCTAGTTCGTCCACGGAAATAACCATCGAACTAGTCATTGCAAAAAGCTTAAAAGCTGTTAGACGATTGTACTTTAGATCTTGCTCTAAAGCCCAATCTTCTTTCTCGTTATTCAAAAAAATTCAACCCTTATTTTAATTTAAAATTCATTATACTAGTATTTTCGGTAATTTAAAGATTTATTTCTAGCAAAATTGGACAGTGGTCTGCACGTTTGCCCGTATCAATCATCTCTGAGCGAACTACTTTATCCGCAATTCGGTTGCTTACTAACCAGTAATCAATTCTCCAGCCTGAGTTATTAGCTTTGGCCGTTCTAACTCTTTGAGCCCACCAAGAATAAACTCCTTCAACGTTGCCATTAACTTTTCTAAATGTATCGGTAAAACCAGCATCGAGTAAATTAGTAAAATCTGCTCTTTCTTCATCAGTAAAGCCGGCAGAATGATGATTATTTTCGGGATGCTTCAAGTCAATTTCGGTGTGAGCACAGTTATAGTCCCCACTTGCTAAAACCGGCTTTTCTTCATTTAACTTTTTCAAATATTCAATATATTTTTGATCCCAGATTTGACGATCAGCTAAACGTTTTAAGCCATTACCTGAATTTGGCGTATAAACTTGAGTAACAAAATATTTATCAAATTCTAAAGTGATTATTCGTCCTTCTTCATCCATTGGTTCAGGTGCACCAATTGCTGGTTTAGAAACTGCTGGAGTTAATCCCTTTTTGTACAAATACATTGTTCCTGCATAGCCTTTTCGAGCGGGCTCTTCAGATGAACGCCAAACATAATCGTATTCTGGAAACTTTTCTGCTAATGCAGCTTGGTGCTTTTTAGTTGGGCCAGTTGCGCGCAGTTTAGTTTCTTGAATTGCAATAATATCTGGATTTAAAGCATGAATCTTATCTAAAACTTCACGCGTCTCTTCTGCTCTAGCTGAAATTCCAGTTAATGCCGCATTCAATGAATCAATATTCCATGAAATTAAAATCATTATTTTTCCCCTTTAAAAATATTTCAAAACTAATTATAGCCAAAAAAAGAAAAAGGATTAGCTTAGATGACTTTTCTAAACTAATCCTTTTAAGGGAGTTGTGTTGAATGAGAATAACGAGATTTTTTACATTAGCCTACTCATCACTAATGTTGCGAAAATGATTTATCAAGATTAACAAAACGTTCAACGCTAGAGATACTGCAGGGGAGCCTGATTCCTCACTTTCGCAAAAAGGGAATGGACTTTTTATCAATCTTCACTTTTATGGTTGCACAGGGGACAACCAGTAAAAGCAATACCCAATGTATGAATCAATATATGTCCAATAGGATGTATTAATAAGGAATTAGAAGATTTGTTACCTTCTTGCAACTTATCTCTATATTTGTTGCGTTGTATTTTTGTTATGAGTATATAATATCAGCAGGCTGACATAGCGTCACTATTTATTTTTTCTCTTAATAAATTCTTTAGAAATTGCTCAAAATATAATCAACTTCTCCTCCATATTCTTCACCAAATAAATCTAAATGCATGCAAAGATAATAGAAGCGATACCAGTTAAGACGCCGTTCTAGGTCTGGTTTTAAAGGATAAACTTCATTGTATGCTGCATAAAATTCATCATTGAAGCCGCCGAAAACTGTCGTCATCGCTAAATCAAATTCACGATCTGCATACACGGCATCTGGATCAATTAGATAGGGCTTTTCTTTTGCAAACATCACGTTGCCCCACCACAAGTCGCCATGACACAAGCTGGGCTGAACTTCATTTTTTGCATAATAATCTTTAAAAGCAGCTACCATTTTTTGAAAATGTTTTTCACGATAATCATTCCAGCGACCCACTTTTTTGGCATATTCAACTTCGGGCGTCAAGCGTTGATTAACGTAAAAATCTATCCAACTGGAATTCCAATGATTGTCTTTTTTCAAAATTCGAGTTCGATAAGTATCGCCAAAACCAAATTGCTCATGATGATACTGATGCATTTTTGCAACCATTTTTCCGAGATCAGCTTGATTGCCGCTGGTCCTGTCCAGCCAGTTTAAAAGTAAATATGCATCCCCTTCAATTTGACCACTAGTTAAAACTTGTAAAGTGTTTATCCCAGCTTTAGCCATTTCATTTAGTCCTCTTTTTTCATGATCAAAAAAGGAAGCAGGCTTCTTCGGCTGCACCTTCATGAAATAAGTTTTACTAGCAGTTTTAATTCTAAAAGCTTCATTCATGTCGCCGCCATGCACAGATTCACACGAAATAATTTTCTCTATTGGCAATTGACTAAGCCATTTTTGATTTAACTTCATGATTATTTACCTCTTCTTTCATTATAGATTTTTCTCAAAAAAATTAGATCTTTTGTGTTTTGTTGAGCAAAGTGAAGTGTATAATGAGGAATGGTCATACTAATAAATTTTACGGAGGTTGAATTTATGACAAAGATTTTTGCTTACGCTATTCGTAAAGACGAAGAACCATTCTTGAACGAATGGAAGGAAGCTCACAAAGATATCGATGTTGATTACACTGATAAGCTTTTGACTCCTGAAACTGCAAAGCTTGCTAAGGGTGCAGATGGTGTTGTTGTTTACCAACAATTAGACTACACTGCAGATACTCTTCAAGCTTTGGCAGATGCTGGCGTAACTAAGATGTCATTACGTAACGTTGGTGTCGACAACATTGACATGGACAAGGCTAAAGAACTTGGCTTTGAAATTACTAATGTTCCAGTTTACTCACCAGACGCTATTGCTGAACATGCTGCTATTCAAGCTGCACGTGTATTACGTCAAGACAAGCGCATGGACGAAAAGATGGCTAAACGTGATTTGCGTTGGGCACCAACTATCGGCCGTGAAGTTCGTGACCAAGTTGTCGGTGTTGTTGGTACTGGTCACATTGGTCAAGTATTTATGAGAATTATGGAAGGTTTCGGCGCAAAGGTTATTGCTTACGATATCTTCAAGAACCCAGAACTTGAAAAGAAGGGTTACTACGTTGACTCACTTGACGATTTGTACAAGCAAGCTGATGTAATTTCACTTCACGTACCAGATGTACCAGCTAACGTTCACATGATCAACGACAAGTCAATCGCAGAAATGAAAGACGGCGTTGTAATTGTAAACTGCTCACGTGGTCCACTTGTTGACACTGATGCTGTAATTCGTGGTTTGGACTCAGGCAAGATCTTCGGCTTCGTTATGGATACTTACGAAGGCGAAGTTGGTGTATTTAACAAGGATTGGGAAGGTAAAGAATTCCCAGACAAGCGTTTGGCAGACTTAATTGATCGTCCAAACGTATTGGTAACTCCACACACTGCCTTCTACACCACTCACGCTGTACGCAACATGGTTGTTAAGGCATTTGACAACAACTTGAAGTTAATCAACGGCGAAAAGCCAGATTCTCCAGTTGCTTTAGACAAGAATAAGTTCTAAAAATAAATTAGAATTAATAAAAAATCTCAGCTCAATTGGGCTGAGATTTTTTTGTACTTATAAATTGTCATTGTAGCTATCAGGTACGTCATCAGCGGGACTAGCTACAGATTTCAAAGTAAAGTTTTGTCCATCATAATTCAAAACAACGATGCCGCAATTGTGATAATGCAATTTGCCTAAGGGATGCAGGCTGTTCAATGCTTTTCTTAAAAAGTTCATCAAAGCCCCACCATGTGAGACAATTAACACATTTTTACCATCTGGAATATCATTTAACAATCTACGAATTGTTTTATCCATTCGCTCACTTACTTCGTCTTGAGTTTCACCGCCAAATTGTTTAAAGAAATCTCCGTAAGGCGGTTTAGGATTCAAACTTTCATCATGAGCTTCGTAGCGACCAAAGGCATACTCTTTTAATCCCTTATCGCGCTTGAATGGCATCTTGTGTTCCGTTATAATTTCCAACGTATCACTCGCTCTTTCAGAGCTTGAAGAAAAGGCATAATCAAAGTGCACGTGTTTTTCTTTTAAATAATCACGTGTAGCTTCTGCTTGTGCAATTCCTAACGGGGTTAGTGGAGAATCACATCTACCTTGAATTTTATGGAAATAATTGAAGAAAGTTTGTCCGTGACGAACTAAATATACTGTGATCATCGTTTTCTCCTAGAGGTTAAAAATGAAAATACTAAAACGAATTGGGATCGGTTTGCTCAGCTTAATCGGTATTTTACTTGTAGTGATTATCGGTTATGTTGGCTACATGCAAATGCACTATTACCGCATCCCTGACAACCGCAAATTAACAGTAAAAAACAATCAGGCTAAAAAGCTAAGTTTGTATCATCCATATTCTATTATCACTTATAATGTCAGCTTTGGTGCATATAATCACAATTTTGACTTTTTCATGGACAAAGGTGAACTTAAGAACGGCAAAAAACGCAAGGTACCCGCGGTACCGCGTTTTCTAAGCAATCTGTTCTTGATTCGACTGATGGTGTTATTAAGACCATGAAAAAACAGAATCCTGACTTTATGCTCTTTTAAGAAATCGATACTCACTCAACACGTAGTCACTACGTCAATCAAGTCAATTTAGTTGAACATGCTTTTGCCAACAACTTTCATTCAGCTTATCTTGCCTGGCCACTTTATGACCCACACGGCAGCGTTCAATCAGGCTTGCTCAGCATGAGTAAATATCACATGCAAAGTGCAATCAGAAGAAAGTTTCCTGTTTCGTCCGCATTCATTTCTAAATTCACGGATCTTGATCGTTGCTTCACAGTTATGCATTACCCTATCAAAGGCGGAAAAGAATTAATCGTCATCAACAGCCACATGTCAGCCTATGACAAGGGTGGTAAAATACGGTCGGCGATGGTTTTATTATTTCGAAAAATATTAAGGCCAAGACTACCGACATCAATACTGATTATCGCTACTCCGATCACAATCCAATAAGATTGGAATTTAATTTAAGATAAAACTAAAAAGCCGTAAAAACGGCTTTTTTATTTTTATTCAACATCCAAATATTTAGCCAATACTTTAAGTACACCATTTTCATCATTTGATGGTGCTTCGTATTTAGCAACAGCTTTGGCTTTTTCATTGGCATTTGCCATGGCATAACTATAACCACAAGCCTTAAGCATGCCAATATCATTTTCACCATCACCAAAGGCAATTAAATCTTTTTGATCAATATGATAGTACTTAAGCATATCAGCTACACCTTTAGCTTTGTTGATGCCTTTGTGTACCAAATCGATCGTCATATTGCCGCTGCTAGTGCCGCGAACGTAATCGCCATACTTTTCATTGAAACGATCTTGAATAATCGTAGCCAATTCATCATCGGCAGTCAGACAAACCTTCAAAATAGCATCGCTTGGATCGATATCAGTAAATTTATCGATTTCTTCTACCTTACGATAATAAATTCGAATATCGTCTTTAGTTGCCTTATCCATGCTCTTCAAGATGTAACAATGATGTTCTGCACTAACCATGATAATTGCTTCTGGATATTCGGTTTGAATAAAGTTGAGTAGTTTTTGAGCAATATCATAGTCAAGCGCAGTTCTTTTGATTACTTTGCCATCTGCCTCTAAGATCGCACCATTTTCAGAAACATAATCGATCCCAGTAGTAAATTCTTCAAAATATTCATGTGAACGAATTAATTGATTACCCGTTGCTGAAATAAATGGAATGTTATTTGCTTGTAATTTTTTTAGGATTTTGCCAAATAGTTCGTGATCAAAAGTCTTTTTTTCTGTTAAAAATGTTCCGTCCATATCAACTGCTACGGCTTTAAAAGGAATTGTAGTCATTAATATCAACCTTTCTATCATAGTTTTATCTTACTATGTAAGCGGTTGTCTTTCATTATTTACAGGGCAAAATGAAATTTCTTTCACAGGTAATCATATATTTCAGTTTACGCAAGAATTTTTCTCTAATCTAATGGGTAACTATAAGGATAATGTGCGGTCTGCGGCACTTGATCCCAGGTTACTGTATGCCCTGCTCCATGAGAACAAAATACAGAGTTTGGTGTATTTTCTAAATCAGACATAGGATCATAATCTTTCGCTGCAATTATTTCATCCGCATTATGACATGGCAAATATCCTTTGACTACGCATTCAAATATTCCCTGACCATGAGTATAGCTACGCACTTCAGTCGCATAATCTCGCATCTCACTAACTGATGCAGATCCATTAATAATCGTTCGATTTCCATTATTTTCAGGCGTATCGAACTTACCATGCATCCGCTGAATATCATTCAAAGCACGGCCCACTTGATCCTGCTCAACCTCTAAATGAAAATCATACCAAGGCTCAAGCAGCTGCAGCTCATTTCTAACTTTCAACTCCATCAAACCCTGACGAATGGCGCGATACGTTGCCTCTCTAAAGTCACCACCGACTGAGTGCACTAGACTGCCCTTCCCACCGATCAAGGTAATTTTCATATCTGTAATTGGCGAGCCGGTTAAAACACCTAAATGTTCCTTAGACTTTAATGCGGTCATGATTTGGTGCTGCCAATTTTTAGTTAGAACTTCCAAATCACACTTATTTTCAAAAATAATGCCACTGTTTTCGGAACCTGGTTCAAGGAGTAGGTGAACTTCCGCGTAATGGCGCAATGGTTCAAAGTGTCCGACAGCTTCGATCGGTTTAGTAATTGTTTCTTTATATAAAATATTGCCTTGTTCAAAGCTGATTGCTAAACTAAATCGCTCCTGCAAAAGCTGCTCTAATATTTCTAACTGGATTTCTCCCATTACTTGGACATGGATCTCTTGTAAATGTTCTGACCAAGTTACATGTAATTGCGGATTTTCATCTTCTAAAACTTTCAACGCCTTTAAACATTCATGAATGTCATGCTCACCAGGATTTACCCGATATGTCAAAACAGGCTTAAAGAACGCGTGCGTATCTGCCGTGCCAATTCCTTCACCGGGATAAGTATCTTTTAGACCAGTAGCTGCTACAACATCCCCGGCCGTTGCTTCAGGCACCACATTGAACTTGGCGCCGTTATAGTTGCGTAATTGGTTGATTTTCTCATCACCCAGCATGCTTTTAGCTTTTAAGCTGCCACCTAAAACCCGCAACCATGATAGACGCTCACCTTTTTGATCATGGGAAATCTTGAAACATCTTGCCTTAAAGTCTGAACCAAATGCCTTTTCTTTTGTCCATTGATCTAAGCCAGCTAAAAATTCAGGAATACAAGTAAGCTTTAATGCTGAACCAAAGAACACAGGGAATACCTGTCTTTGTAAAACCAATTTCTGAATATCAGCCACTTCAATTGCCTGTCCATCTAAATATTTTTCCAGCAAGTCGTCATCAACTGCAGCGATATTTTCATAAAAATCATCATCGATCTTATTAAAATCAATGCATCCCTGATCAAGATTCTCTTGAATATCAGCTAAAACCTGCTTGAGATCAATACCCGCAATATCAGTTTTATTAACAAAAATAAAGGTCGGCACGTTATAACGCTGGAGCAGTCGCCATAACGCCTTAGTGTAACTAACTACACCATCTGTAGCTGAGACCACTAAGATGGCATAATCTAGTACGCCAAGCGTCTCCTCAGTCTGCGCCGCAAAGTCAACGTGCCCTGGGGTATCCAATAAAGTAACATCTAAATCTTTAGTCGTCAGTTTAGCAGCATGTAAAAAAATCGTAATGCCGCGCTTTTTCTCAAGCGAATTAGTATCTAAAAACGCATCTCCATTATCTACTCGGCCCAAATTGCGCAAGTTTCCTGCTGTATAAAGCAGAGCCTCTGATAACGTAGTTTTACCCGCGTCAACGTGAGCTAATATTCCCATTGTAATTTTCTTCATTTTTTCACCTTAAACAAAAAAGCCCTGCAATAGCAGAGCCACACGTCGACGTACAGTAACCAGCTGTATACACGTCAATTTATAATCTTTAATTTCGTCGTACCTCCAAAGTACGTGAAAAAACTGCTTAAGTTTCTTTTAGATCTTCTAAAGAACTACTTTAAGTAGCAAAACTGGTCGTCCTCTGGGCGGCTTTTTTAATTAATTTCATTAAAAATCAACTTGATCAGGATCGTTAGCCAACTTGCTTGCTCCACGCAAATCATCTAACTTGGCCATGTCTTCTGGACTAATTTCAAAATCAAATACATCTGCATTAGCTGCAATATATTTAGGGTGAACTGACTTAGGCAATGGCAAAAATCCATGTTGCAGCGACCAACGAATTAACACTTGGGCTGGAGACTTACCATAATGTTCAGCAACTTCACCTACTGTTTCATTACCAAGCAAACCACCTGTACCTAATGGACTGTAAGCTTCATTAAGCATATTGTATTCCTTGCTTGCTGCAGTAACTTCCGGTTGCAAATCGCTTGGGTTCAAGTAGTTCTGGTTAACAACTGGCTTAATTTCTGCTGTCTTCATCAATTCATCCAAGTGATGCTTTCTAAAGTTAGACACACCAATTGCACGAATCTTACCAGCTTGGACAGCTTCTTCCATCGCTTGCCAGCTTTCGGCATTTAACTCTGCCCAATGATCACGCATGTTAGCAGGATTTGGCCAATGAATTAAATACATATCTAAGTAATCCAGACCAAGCTTTTCTAAACTAGTGTCGATTGCTTTCTTTGTCTTGTCATAGCCGTGATCCGCGTTCCACAACTTAGTAGTAACAAATAAATCATGACGATTAACGCCGCTCTTCTTAATTGCTTCGCCAACACTTTCTTCATTGCCATAAGCTGCAGCGGTATCAATATGACGGTAACCAGCGTTCAATGCGGCTAAAACTGATTCCTTGGCTACTTCACCACTTGGAGTTTGCCAAGTACCGAAGCCGATTACGGGAATCTTAACGCCATTGTTCAAAATATAAGTATCTATAATTGAATGTAATTCCATATATGTTTTTCCTTAATTTTTTCTAAAAAAGTTTGCTTTCAAGCTAATCTTATCTGTCTATAACTACTCACATGATAATCTTAAACTAAATAATCAATGTGAGGTGAATAATATGCCTGAAAAATCTTTCTTAATTTTGAAAAGCAACTTAACTGCTTCCGATATTAAACAATTAACCAGCCAATGGGATTTAGATTCTGCTATTTTTGCTAATTTATTTAGTCAGCTTGATCATATCAACCAAAAACTAAATGCTGTCAAAAGAAAAATAGATTACTTAGATTCCGTTGCACGTGAAACAACTAAAACTAAAGAACTTAAAAAAGTTACTGACTTAACTAGAGAACTAGTCTACCTCAAACACACATTAGATGATCAAACAGAAAGCTTACGCTCTTTTGGTGAATATCCAAAAAAGAATCAACTTGTAGTGACCCGCATTTTTCGGACACTTTATTGATATTATGCGACTAAGGACTTATTCCGATATTCTATCGGAGTAAGTTCT
>NZ_JAEHNT010000010.1:0-51519 GCF_016742815.1 Lactobacillus sp. A27 | reverse complement strand
GTCCGTATCTAAGCAAGTTGGTGTTCTGGTTAGCGTAAGCTAACGAGCCACTAAGCCCTAGACTTCAGTCTAGGGTAGTTGACTCAAAAAATAAGGTGTATGATGATTGCACGGGTGTATTGATGGGGGAGTATGTACAGCCCGTTTTTTAGTAGTCGGATAATGTGATCTTTAATGATTACACTTTCTTGAATTAAAATAGCAAGGTTACGTATACCTTGCTATTTTTTGTGGAAAAGTTTGGTAAACCAATTCTGTTTTGCAGGCTTAATTTGTTCATGTTTTTCAGCAGGTTTATCCACAGATTTTACACTAGAGAAATGCTTAACCTTTTTCAAATTAGTGTGTAAATGATGCTTTTCGACTTT
The DNA here is from genome assembly GCF_016742815.1 of Lactobacillus sp. A27. Taxonomy (NCBI): domain Bacteria; kingdom Bacillati; phylum Bacillota; class Bacilli; order Lactobacillales; family Lactobacillaceae; genus Lactobacillus; species Lactobacillus sp. A27. The sequence continues at coordinate 51,151 of NZ_JAEHNT010000010.1, read as the reverse complement.
TTTAGTCTGATGATCTTTAAGTTTAATATGCGGTTTAGTATTTTTGACACGGGTATGAAATTGACTAGAGGTTTGAGCCTCCATAGCGATGTCGGGGCGAATGTAATATAAATCCTGACCATCATAGCTATTGATTAAAAAGACTAGAATGTCATGAACGTCGCAAACGCAGCGCCAGGCCTGCTTTTTATCAGGTTCGATTTTGCTATCGTGGATCGCTGCATTCCCCATCCGGCGGACTTCATCGAATAAAGCCATAATGCTTAAAGGATAATCGAGTTCCTCGCGTAAATAATGCGTGTCATTGCGCAAATTGCGATATTCACCGTCTGGCACATGATAATAAGCATTCAGATTCTCTAGTTTGAAGATTTTCTTAGTAAGTGTTTCAAACAAAAGGCGAGAGTTGCTGATGACGTCACGATAATCATCGATTGTGTATAAATTGTGAATCTTTTCAGCAGTAGAGTATTCCTCGTTAAATGTTGGACTATTTTTGATAAAATTGAAGTTAATTTCCATAATTTTTCCTCACAAAAATGAAGATAGTTGCTATTTTGGCTCAACCTGTTAATCTAGATTAAAAGTATTAATTTGGTGGGTTTTAAGTATGAAAAAACGTAAAACTATTTGGTTATTTGGAATTATTGTGATTTTAGTTGGCGGATTAATTACCGCTGGCAATTTTTATTATACAAGAGATCGGCAGATTAGCCGCATTGTTGCCAACTTAAAAGACCCTAAGACGGGGATGGCGCAATATGTGGTTGCTTCAACTCCTGATATGAAGGTAACCGATGATAGTTTAAAGCCGTTGCAAAATTATTTTAAGAATCATGCAGCGGCTGCAAAAAAATTGGATTCTAACTTACGCCATGATCGTGACAATGGTGAGATTCAATTAGTTGAAGCTGGCCGCTATTTCTTATTTTTCAGTAAATATAAGTTGCGAGTGCAGTGCTATCGTCCGCAGGTTCAAACCAACCATGCCAATTCGGCTTTGTTTGTTAACGGGGAAGATTACGGCAAAATGAATGGCGGCAATCAGAATTACTATCAAGATTTAGGATTAGTTTTCCCTGGTCGTTACCATATTTTGGTTAAATCCAAGGTTAACAATAGAAAGTTAGATGCTGACTCAATTGTAAATATTTGGTCAAATAAGACAGTAGATATGAAAATTAAAACTGCCACTTTCCAAATTCGCAGCGTTCCTAATGGCGTAGTTTATATCAATGATCATAAAGCAGCCACTCTTAATAAAAAAGGCCACTATACATTTAAGGATTATCCGCTTGCTAAGAGAATGGAAATTTTTGTTAAAAGCAAGGTTGATGGTCAAACCATTAAATCTGAAAATGTGACAGATTTATCACAATCAATCAGTTCGGAATTTAGCGATAGCGAAGACGATGTAACTGATTATGATGGTGCAGCAGATTACCAAGGCAATGGTGAAAAAGACGTTTACCAAGATGCAGAAGGTGACTATATTGTTAACCCAATTTGGCCAGGTTTAATTAAAGTTGAAAATGCGGCGAGAATGCTGTATACCAACTTTAAAAAGCCGATGGTAGCCAATTTTGAAAATGGTAAAGAAAACGCCGATTATAAGAAGATTGAGCAACAAATCAAGAAGTGGAAAAAGGATAAGAAACTTAAGAAGTTCACCGTTAAGGTCAAAGTTTTATCTGTTTTGCCAGGTAAGCGCAATTATAGCAAGATTGATTATGAAGTAACTTTTGTTAAAAAGTACAAGGATAAGAGCAAAAAGACAGAAAAACTGTTATATCGGGATGCAATTTTACATCTAGTAAACGGTCATCAAGAGATTCAAACATTAGGAAAATGTAAATTAATCAAAACAAAAACTAGCAACTAAATGTTGATAGATCAAGGTTCTTCACGCGTTAAGACGTGAAGAACTATTTTTTTACGCAAAAATAGATTGACAAAAGGTTAATATCATATTAGTGTATTAAGCAAATAATACAGTAAATAAATTGGGGAGAAAGAGGTATAAAAATGAACGAAATTCTTGTGGTTGACAACGTCACCAAAACTTACGGTAAAAAAGGCGAAAAACAATACCAAGCTTTGAAGGGCATCAATTTTAAGATTGCCGCAGGTGAATTTGTAGCAATCATGGGTGCTTCTGGCTCTGGTAAGACTACTTTACTTAACATTCTTTCAACTTTAGATAAACCAACTACGGGGCAAGTTTTCATTAATAAGCATGATGTTAGCACTTTGAATACTAATCAGATGGCTGACTTCCGTAGCAAAGAAATAGGTTTTATTTTCCAAGACTTTAATTTGCTAGAAAATTTGTCTAATCGAGAAAATATTGCATTACCACTTAGCTTGCGTGGATTATCAGCACGCAGAATTAATCCACTTGTGGATAGAATTGCAGCAAAATTAGGAATTAAAGAAATTTTGAATAAGTACCCTGCAGAAATTTCAGGGGGACAAAAGCAGAGAGTAGCGGCTGCACGTGCCTTGGTTCACGAACCATCAATCTTACTGGCCGATGAACCAACCGGTGCGCTTGATTCTAAGAGTGCAAGAGAATTACTAAACACGATGGAAAACTTAAACAAGCATGACGGCGTAACAACTTTGATGGTTACCCACGATCCATTTTCAGCAAGTTTTGCTAATCACATTTTATTCATCAAAGACGGTAAAATCGGTGAACAAATGATTAAAGGTGAAAAATCTAGAACAGACTTCTACCATGAATTGATTGCTCACTTGGGTACTGAGGAATAGGAGGAAGGAAAAATGATTTGGAAATTATCTTTAACCGGGATTAAAAGCCGGCTCAAAGACTACACGGTCCTGTTTTCAGGATTGGTAGTTGCAAGTACAATCTTTTATATGTTCTTATCCTTGGCAATTAACCCAGGCTTCATGAGTAAAGATGTTAATGCACCAGGACAATACTTAAGCTTCATCTTTGGCTTCGGGATTGTCTTACTCGCAATTATTACTTTCGTTTACTTGGTTTATGCGAATTCATTTTTGCTCAGCATGCGCCAGCACGACTATGGCATGTTCATGATGCTAGGGGCAAAAAGTTCTAAGCTTGGTTTGCTGATTTTCTGTGAAACCTTGTTAACAGGGATTTTGGCAGCTATTTTAGGAATTATTGTTGGCTTGGGTTTAACTGCTCTTGTGTCTAAATTATTGATTAGCAGTTTAGACTTACATATTACGCACTTTCAAATAATTTTGCCTAATGCAATTTTATGGACATTGATTTTCTTTGTAGTTGTATTCTTTTTAGCAGCGTTGAGAAATGTGCATAAACTTGTGCGTAGTAAAGTGATTGACTTGCTTCATGAGAGTCAAAAGCCAATTAAGATCAGCCGCAAGAACGGCTTGCGCGTGGTTGAAGCTATCTTAGGTCTTTTGCTTTTAGCAGCAGGCTATTACATTATGGGGATGCCCGCTAATGCTATTTTCTTCATCATTCCAGCAGCATTAGTAACTATCGTGGCAGGCTCATACTTCACTTTTGATTCATTTTTCACTCTCATCATCAATCTTTTGCTCAAGAAAAAAGGCTTCGCTTACCGCGGTATTCGCGTCTTTACTCTTGGACAACTAAAATTCAGAATTCGTGATTACACACGTATTCTTTCCGTTATCTCACTACTTTTCGCTTTAGCTCTTGGTGCGATTACTGTTGGTCTTAACTTCAATTCATTGAAGAACCAAGCAGTAGTCAGCGACTACTATGATGCACAGATTGTGCAAAATACACCAGCTGTGCAAAAAAATGTGGACAAGTTAGATATTAAATCTAAGGCTACTTACCACTACGTTGAAACTAAGAAAGAACTATTCTTTAACAAGGCTGATTTCGACAAAAAGCCATTTAAATATATTAAATTTAGTCAACACGGTAATGATTTCCCAACTTATACACCAACTGTAGCCAAGACCAAAGATTTGGTTACTCCTGGTAATTCTGCTAATACTCGTTTGAGCATGATGCTACTTAATGGCACTAAAAAGATTGAACTAGTTTCTCCAGCTAAATTTAATACTATTCAAGGACAAAAGAAGTTTATAACTTTAATTAGAGTTAAGGATTTTGTTAAAGACTATCCAACTTTAACAAAGATTGAAAAGCTTCAAATGACTTCACCTATGATTAGTAGAGTGTTGAGCAACACTAAGCCATTTACTTATCAAGTAGTGCTTGGCTTTGCCAGCGGTTTCGAATTCATGGGTTTCTTCCTAGGAATCGCGTTCCTAACCATGCTCGCTTCAACTTTGATGTTCAAAGTTTTAAGCGGCGCCGCCAGCGACAAAGTACGTTACGAAATGCTCTACAAGATTGGGACTAGGGAAAAGATGCTTAGAAAATCAATTAGAAATGAAATTGGGGTGCTATTTGCTTTACCTGGAGCACTAGGTATCATCGATGTTCTCTTCGGTTTGAGATTGTTCAAGGCATTATTACCTAAGCCATACATGGGCATCTGGCTACCATTCTTAATTTTCATCGTACTTTACTTCATTTACTACATTGTGACTGTAAAATTATACGAGAATATAGTGCTGAAAAAGTAGAATCTTAGGCTTAAATCAGTACTCGTTAATAAGCTAGGTATACGAAAAAGCTGTCAAAATGACAGCTTTTTTAATATGCATATTTGAAAACTTACTTTCTACACCCGGTTAACTGTTGGCGATCATGTAACAATCATTGGTCCAGTAAACTGTATAACTAATGCCATTAAGACAATTGGTTATGAAAAAGTTACTGGAACCAAAACAGATGTTAGCTTCATGTCAATAGGTATCTTGCTTGGTGTTATCGTAATTACGATTCACAAGATCCCACTTACTCTTGGTGGCGGTAGTGGTGCATTGTTCGCTGGCCTGAACTTTGGCTGGCTGCAACAAAAGCACCCGATCCTGATGTTGCAGTAATTGACCCCTAATCAATTATTGCTGACGTTTCCATTGAACTAGAAGAAAAGATTAGAAATGGAATGGATCCAAAAGAAGCAGTTAAGAAATATATGTATGATTAAATTAAATACCCACAAACTAAATAGCATAGTAATGATATAGCGTTCATTAGAAAGAGAAGCCTAGATCAAGTTGATCTAAGCTTCTTTTTGTATATGCTCATAAATGCATTTTGTTCCAAATAGGGATCTTGATGTCACCTTTATCGCTCATGGTCATCACGGTAATTGAGGCATTCTTTGGACCGGGTACAAGAGGGATGTTATCGCCGTAACGGTACCACAAGCTTCTAATAGTAAAGCCATGGGTAACCAACAAGATGTTTTCAGCTCCATCAAGTTCACTGATCATCTTTAAACCATTTTCCATGCGAGACCAATATTCTTCAGCATCTTCTGCTTGGTGGTATGGGTCAGCTTCTTTGATCCAATCTTTAATGGTATCGATACTTTCATGTTTAAACATTTCTTGTCTAGTAGCGTAGCCGTGACTGCCACCGATCATGCGCCAAGCCATTTCAGAATCCATTCCTTCAAAATAGCCATAGAATTGTTCTCTGAAAAATGGACTGGCAATATGCTGCAATTCATCTTTGTTAACGTTGTATTTCATGATTGTTTCGCAGGTGTCGCTAGCTCTTTTTAAATCACTAGATAAGGCAATGTCAAAAGAAACGTCGTGCAATGCCTTGCCAGCTTCTTCGGCACCTTCAATTCCTGCAGTAGTTAGTGGGGTATCACACCAACCTTGCATCTTGTTATAACGATTGATATAAGTTTGACCATGACGGACAATATAGATTCTTTTCATAATTTTCTCCTCATCAAAAAACTCCTCTTTATTTTAGAAAAAAGAGAGGAGTAATTAAAGTTAATTGTTTTCGTGGTAGATTTTTCTCAATTTTTTGATATCTTGTGGCTGAATGGTGTAAATTGATCCCTTAGGATACATGACTGAAACGCTGTTGGTGTGATTTAAACCAATCGCATGTCCTAGTTCATGTTCAGCGGTGTTGATAATTCGATTATTGCTGTAACCGTACCACTCATTTTGCAAATAATAGCGGTTGAGGTGAACATCTGCCTTTAATAAATGTCCAGTTGCTGGATTATAAGTTGTAGCCGTTTCACCAGCAGCATTTGTGTCGCTATCATCCACAATGCTGATAACGATTTGTGCCTTCTTTTTATTACTAATTTGGTGAAAAGTGAAGGCTCCGGTTCGATTCCAAGCATTCATGGCATCGATTGCAGCCGAACGTAACTGTAAGTTATTTTTGACATCTACGTAAACATTTGCTTTCGGTTTTGACCATGTCCGGTTTTCAAAGGTATCATCATCTTTTGTTTTATCAGTTCTGGTAGAAGTGTCTTTATCGCCTAATTTATGCGGGGTAGTAGTTCCATTTTTTAATAATTGCTGAATGCGATAATTTAATGTAGTCAGAGAATCTTGCGCTGCCATGCGCATGTTAGAATCATTTTTATAAGTCCAAACGGCAAAGGCGAGTACTGCAAGCAAGAAAATATTTCTGATGATTCTAAAAAACGTTCTCATAATTTTCAACTCCAATGTTGAAATTATAATCTTCAAATCTTAAGTTTTCATCTATTTTTACTTGTATTTTGCCTATGAGCGTGCAGACTACTATAAAAGCGCTACTCATGATAAAAAAGCGCTACTCATGATAAAATAGAATGCGAGTTTTTAAAGAAAAGGTGATTAAATGACCACAGCAAAAAATGAAAATAGTGAAGAAGCACTTGAACAAAAACACCTTGATAATATTATGAAACAAATCAAGGAACGTGAAAAATCTTTAAAAAAGTCAATTAAATCCGCTGAAGGCGAAGCTAGAAATCTTAATTCACACTTCTTTGATGATGTTAAGTTGGATTATGATGGTTACTCGACTTCAATGGAAACCGCCTTGTCGATTCATCAACAGCAGCAATTATTAAGTGAACGCGAACATGCTTGGCAGCATTCAGCTAAGCAATTGGATACCGTTGAAAGGCTGGAAAAACGGCCATATTTTGCTCGAGTTGATTTTAAAGAGCAAGGGGAAAAGAAGCCTGAAACTATTTATATTGGTTTGGGATCTTTTGCAGATAAAAACGATCACTTTTTGATTTATGACTGGCGTGCGCCTATTTCTTCAATTTATTACGATGGTAAGTTAGGTGAAGTATCTTATAATTCGCCAGAAGGCAAAATTACCGTTGATATGACTAAGAAACGCCAATTCATGATTGAAGATGGCAAGATTGTCAACATGTTTGACACCAATGAGTCAATCGGTGACCAAATGCTTTTAGAGGTTTTATCTGAAAAATCATCAACTCAGATGAAATCAATAGTAACTACGATTCAACAAGAACAGAATAAGATTATTAGAAATACTAGTGCTGACTTGCTTTTCGTTCAAGGTGCTGCAGGTTCTGGTAAAACTAGTGCAATTTTGCAAAGAATTGCATTTCTGCTTTATCGTTACCGTGGTAATTTGACTTCTAGTGATGTTATCATGTTCAGTCCTAACCAATTGTTTAATGACTATATTAAGAATGTTTTGCCTGAAATGGGTGAACAAAATATGGTACAGATGACTTACTGGCAATTTGTTGCCCGCCGGCTTCCAGGGATGAATGTGGAAAACCTGTTTAAACAATTTGAAGATCAAAATGCGGATACTAATATTAGTAAATTTAAGGATTCGGTTAACTTCTTTAATTTGGTAACGCGTTATGCAAAGCATTTAAATAAACGCGGTGTAGTCTTTAAGAATATTTATTTCCGTGACAAGAAGAAGCCTTACTTTGATAAGGAAAAGATCAAGGAAATCTATTACTCATATAACGACAATTACAATTTGGCTAACCGCATTGATGCAACGCGTGAAGAATTGATTAAGATACTTAATCGCAAGATCGCGCCAGAAGCTAGAAAAGCTTGGGTTGCTCGCACCATTGAAGGGATGAGTCAATCTGAGTTAAATGAATTGTACGATCGACCTGATCAAGAATTTGAATCAGAAGCTAAGGAAGAGGCATTCTTAGGCAGAAAGATTGTACTTAAGGCATTGAAGGGCGTGCACAAGCGTATTTTGCACAATCACTTTATCAATATGCGTGCGCAATACTTAAGCTTCTTGCGTGCTGTACCTAAAATGGTTGATTTAGCTAAGTGGAATATCGATGAAGAAGACTGGATGCATCATATTGATGAAGTTAAGGAAAATTTCAAGAAGCATGATATTGCAATCACTGATGTTTCTGCTTATCTTTACTTGTATGATTTAATTACTGGTCGTAGAACTGATTATGAAATGCGGTATGCTTTCATCGACGAAATTCAAGATTATACGCCATTCCAATTGGCCTACCTTAAATATAATTTCCCACGTGCCAAATTCACGATGCTCGGTGATTTGAATCAGGCTATTTTTACTAAGGATGAAAGCCGCAGTTTGCTCAAGCAGATTTCAGGTTTATTTGATCCAGAAAAAATCGATGTGGTCCAACTTACTAAGTCATATCGTTCAACTAAGCAACTGACTAACTTTACCAAGCAGATTTTGCGTCAAGGTGAAAAGATCGAAGCCTTTAACCGTCAAGGTCCAAAGCCTGTGATTTGGGGTAGAGATAGCGATGAACAGGCAATTGATGTTTTAGTCGATGTTTTACGTGATAATGAAAAGCGCAAGATGACTACTGCTATCATTACGAAGGATTTGGCTGATGCTAAATTTGTCCATGAAAAGTTGAGCGAAAAAGGTGAAAAATCCACTTTGATTGCGACGGCTAACCAGCGTTTAGTTGATGGCACCTTGGTTATTCCATCATATTTGGCTAAAGGACTAGAGTTTGATGCTGTAGTTATGTGGGGCGCAAATAAAAAGAATTATCATCAATTAGATGAAACGCAACTTGTTTACACGATTACATCTCGTGCTATGTACAAGTTAGACGTGATTTACACTGGTGAAAAGAGTCCGCTTTTAGATGTGGATCCAGTTACTTATGAAGAAAAGTAATTAATAGATAATTGACAAATACTAATTAATCTTATAAGATTTATAGCAATATTAAAAACAACTTAGAACAGAAGCAGTAAGGCTAGCTGCGGTAATAGAGAGTTTCTGATGGTGGAAATGAAACACGAGCTAATCCGAAGTCACATCTGTGAGTTGATTTTCTGAATTGAGTAGGAAGACCCGGGATAGCCCGTTATAGCTAAAGGTTGATTATTAACTTATTGAGGCAGGTTATGTGAATAGCCTGTGAATATGAGGTGGAATCGCGATTTCATTCGCCCTCGTAGCCAATTGGCTATGGGGGCTTTTTTTTAAGATAATCAACCTAGTGAGGCATTTTGCGTGAGCAGATGCGAAGATGAGGTGGAAACACGATCAGTTCGTCCTCTTAGGTTAGTCCTAAGAGGGCTTTTTTATTAGAAAAATGCAGGTGAGGATATGTCATTAAAATATATTGGAGAAATTTTACCAGCCCTTTTTAACGGCGCAACGATGACGCTTAGTATTTTCTTTTGGACTATTATTTTGGCAACGCCGCTCGGAATCTTAGTTTCACTTGGAGAAATGAGCAAAATTAAGCCAATTAAATGGCTAGTTAATTTTTACGTTTGGATCATGCGGGGTACACCACTGTTATTGCAATTGATTTTTGTATTTTATGGTTTACCAATTATCCATATTGTATTTCCACGTTATCAGGCAGCGCTTCTTGCCTTTGTGTTAAATTATGCTGCATATTTTGCGGAAATCTTCCGGGGCGGTTTTCAATCAATTGATAAAGGACAATTTGAAGCCGCAAAAGTGTTACGCTTGAATCGCTGGCAAACAATGACTAAGATTGTCATTCCCCAGGTAATCAAAATTGTTTTACCTTCAATTGGTAACGAAGTGATCAACTTGGTTAAGGACTCATCACTTGTTTATGTGATCGGCTTAGGCGATTTACTTCGAGCAGGTAATGTAGCAATGGCGCGTGATGTAACGCTGATACCATTAGTTTTAGTTGGCGTGATTTATCTACTTTTGATTAGTATTTGTGCTTTTGTTTTGAAAAAGTTGGAAAAGCACTTCTCTTATTACAGATAGTGACAGGTGGATTAAATGTTAGAAGTAAAAAACTTATACAAAGAATTTAATAATCGACCAATTTTAAAAGATATCTCTTTTACTCTAAAAGATGGTGAAATCATGACCATTGTTGGTCCATCTGGTGCGGGGAAAACCACGCTTCTTAGAATTATTGCTGGTCTTGAAACCAAGGATAGCGGCGAAATTTTAATCGATGGTCAAGCTTATGATTCAGGTAAAGTTGGCGTGGTATTTCAGGATTATAATCTTTTCCCTAACTTGAATGTGTTGCAAAATATTACCCTGGCACCGACGATGGTACTTAAGGAGAGCAAGGAAGAAGCCAATAAGAAGGCTTATGAATTGCTTAATCGTTTGCAAATGAATGGCCGTGAGAAGCAATATCCTTATGAATTGTCTGGTGGTCAAAAGCAGCGTGTCGCCATTGCACGGGCATTGGCAATGAAGCCACGCATTCTCTGTTATGATGAACCAACATCAGCGCTTGATCCTAATTTGCGCAAAGAGGTTGAGAAGATGATCTTAGGTCTGAAAAAATCCGGGTTAACGCAATTAATTATTACGCACGACTTGCAGTTTGCAAAGAATGTGGCAGATCAGATGTTAAAGGTTCAACCATTAAGTGAGGGATAAGCTCATGAAAAAATGGATAATAGCAATTATTGGAGTTCTAGTGCTGACTTTAACTGGGTGCGCTAAGTCCAATAATGCTGATACGTGGCAAACAATGGAAAAGAATAAGCAAGTGGTCATCGGTTTAGATGATAGCTTTGTGCCAATGGGATTTGAGAAGAAAAATGGCCAACTTACAGGTTACGATATTGATTTAGCAAGAGCCGTTTTTAAGGAGTATGGCATTAAAGTTAGTTTTCAAACGATCGACTGGTCGATGAACGTAACGGAACTGCGTAACGGCACTATTGATTTGATTTGGAACGGCTACAGTATTACGCCTGAGCGCAAGAAGAAGGTTGCTTTTAGTCGCCCGTATTTGCGTAATCGTCAAGTTTTGGTTGTAAAGAAAAATAGCAGCATCGACAATTTTGCGCAAATGAAAAAGTATGAATTGGGGATGCAAACTGGTTCAACCGCGGAGCAGTGGTATGAGACTAAGCAGAATGTCTTGCATGCTAAAAAAACAATTTTGTACGATACAATTTCTAATTCATTCTTAGATTTAAATTCAGGTCGTATCCAAGGAATCTTGCTTGATGAAGTTTACGCCGATTACTACATTGCACACATGGCTAAGAGTAGCGAGTATAAGGTGATACAAAATGACCGTGTACCGATGGATCTGTTTGCGGTCGGGATGCGTAAAGATGATAAGACTTTGCAAAAAAAGCTCAACGAGGGCTTGGCCAGATTGCAGAAAAATGGCAAGTTAAGACAAATTAATGAGAAATGGTTTGGTAAAGATAGTAATTATTTAGGAAAGTAACGATGAATAATAATTTTTCTTTTAAAAAGATTGATGAAATGACGAGCAGAGAAATGTTTGCCGTAGCTCGCCTGCGTAATGAAACTTTTGTAGCAGAACAAAAAATTACATTGCCGGATTTAGATGATCAAGATTTAACAGCAGTTCAAGTTTTTTTGCTAAATGAAAAACAGACGGATGCCCTTGCAACATGTCGTCTGTTTGTGGAAAAAGATAAATGGATGCTGGGCCGCGTTGCAGTTTCAAAGAAAAGTCGCGGCCAAAGCTTAGGTAAGAAAATGCTGCTAGCTGTGCATAATTACTTAAAAGAGCAAAATGCCTCAGCCTTGTATTGTCATGCTCAAATGCATGTTAAGCCATTCTATGAAAAATTAGGTTATCAAACATGCGGCGAGCCATTTGATGAGGGCGGCGTTGAGCATATTATGATGAAGAAGAGCTTGAGTTAATCAAGTTCTTTTTTGATTGCTGGCATAATTTGGTTAACTAAAAATTCGTTGCCTTTGTCTGTTAGATGCTGTCCATCTTTTTGATAGTATGTCGAAATGGCCTTGAGCTTTCTAAAGGCGGGTAAGATATCCACAAATTGTGCACTGTGCTTTTCTGCGACCTTTTTAGCGATGCCGTTGAAAAGATCTAATCTTTCGTCTCCGTAAAATTGGTTAATTTCACTATTGGTAGGATCAGGATAACAGAGGCCAACAACTATGGCTTTGCCTACTTGGGTGAGAACTTCATTTAGATTTCGCTCATAACTTTCTGGGCGAATTCCCCAACCGGTTGCGGCATCATTATTACCGTATTCAACTACAACTAAATCTCTTTTTTGAGGAATTAAATGCAAATAATCTATTGCTTCAACGGTAGTGGCACCACTTTTAGAGATGTTTTCCACCTGTGCATAATCTTTTAGCTCTTTTTGAAATAGATTAGTAACTAAATCTGTGTCTTGACCATCGCGAAAGCCGTTAAAGATAGAATCACCGAATAAAATTATTTTTTTCATAATTTAATGCCTTTCAATTATAATAAGTAAATGTATGTAAAAGAAAAAATGGATAATAGCAATGAAAAATTATACGAGTTTTGAAAGAAATGAATGGGCTAAACTAGCTCCAAAAAATAAAGTAAATATTACTAAAGAAGAATTAACACAAATCAAGTCACTAGGCGATGTAGTCGATTTGACCGATGTGCATGAAATTTATACTAGCCTAATTAGCTATCTACATTTAGTTTATCAGGATAAACAACAAGCGCGCCAAGCTCAGATTAGATTTTTGCATAAATCTTTTGAACCAGCACCGTTTATCATCGGTATTTCAGGTTCGGTAGCTGTAGGAAAGTCGACTACGGCGCGTCTTTTGCAGCTACTTTTGCAAAGAACTTATCCCAATCTCAAAGTACATTTAATGACCACGGATGGTTTTATTTATCCAAATAAAGAATTGGAGCGTAAGGGATTAATGTCACGCAAGGGATTCCCTGAAAGCTATAATATGGCCTTATTAAGTGACTTTTTGTGGGATGTTTTAAGTGGTAAAAAGGATATTGTTTACCCACTTTATTCACAAGAATTGAGCGATATTGTTCCTGGAAAATATGGTCATGTTAAGAACCCAGATATTTTAATTATTGAAGGAATCAATACTCTGCAACTACCGGAAAGTGGACAAGTTGTGACTAGTGACTTTTTTGATTTTTCAATTTATATCGATGCGGAAGAAGATTTAATTGAAAAATGGTATATGCAACGATTCCAAAAAGTATTGAAATTGAATAAAAACAAGCCTGATAATTTTTATTATCAAATGGCTAATGGACCACTAGATCAAGCGATGCAGTTTGCCGAAGAAGTATGGCAAATGGTCAATTTAGTAAACCTTCGTGAATACATTGCTCCAACTAAAGAACGTGCAAGCCTAATTTTGCATAAGACTGATGGACATTTAATTGACAAGATTTATTTGAGACATATTTAGTTTGTTATAATCTATGTGTAGATAAGGAGAATTTTATGCAAGCAATTAATTTGAAAAAAGGCATGATTTTTAGTCAAGATGGTAAGTTAATTAAGGTTTTAAAGGCTAACCACCATAAGCCAGGTAAGGGTAACACCGTTATGCAAATGGATTTGCGTGACGTTAAGAGCGGTGCTGTTGTCCACAAGACTATGCGTCCAACTGAAAAAGTAGATTTAGTTGATATCACTAAGAGAACTGCACAATACCTCTATGGTGAAGGCGATGTTTATACCTTTATGGACACTGAAACTTATGATCAATACGAAGTTTCTGCTGACCAATTAGGTGATGATGTTAAGTTTTTAATGCCTAACATCATGGTAGATATGGAATTCACTGGTGACAACAAGATTATCGGTATTGAATTGCCATCAACTGTTGAAATGACTGTTAAGGAAACTCAACCAGAAATTAAGGGTGCTACTGTTGCTGGTGGTGGTAAGCCAGCTACAATGGAAACAGGTTTGGTTGTTCAAGTTCCTGACTTCATTAAGGAAGGCGAGAAGTTGATTATCGGTACTGAAAATGGTGATTACAAGTCACGTGCCGACAGTCAACCGAGATAAAAATAGGCAGAAAAAAAGCTCTCGAAAGAGAGCTTTTTATTTTGCACTTTATTGTTTCCAAGCGGCATCAAATTTTTGCTTACCGTTGTCAATTTGGCTGTTAACATTTTGACCTTTTTGAGCTGCGGATAAGATGTTTTGCATAATGCTGTCTAATTGGTTGTAGGCAGTATTAGAGTTCTTTTTAGCTGGAACACTGTAGAGGTGCTTCATTGCTGCTTTCAACTTAGTAGGCATCTTGATGTTCTTGTTATCAAGGAATTCCTTGTCGTCAAGTACGCCGTTATTAACTGGAGTGTAACCAGTAGCATTTGCCCACTTAAGTTGTGAGGATTCAGAAGTTAAGAATTTCATGTACTTGAAGGCGGCAGCTCTTTGCATTGATGAAGCTTCTTTAAACATGTAGATGTCAGTACCTTGTTGCATGGTATATTTGCCAGGACGAGGAGCAACATCGTAAGTAAACTTGTTGCCAACACCTTGTTTTACAAAGCCTTCACCTGCAGAAGTACCGATGAACATTGCGACTTTTTCGTTAGCAAATGGACCAGATAAGTAGTGTTCAGAACCAGCTACACGGAAGTAACCCTTCTTTACGCCTTCTGCATAGTAATTGATAACTTTCTTTGAAGCAGCACCGGTGAAATTAATCTTGTCGGTAAAGTTAATGCCTTCATCCTTCATACCAAGGGTGTAGTAGTTGGCTAATGAATCAAAGCCAGCACCGACTACCTTGTGGTTACTCTTCTTGTAGATAGTTTCAGAGACTTGTTTGAGTTCCTCCATTGTTGTAGGAACTTTTTTAATGCCATATTTCTTGAACATAGTCTTGTTGTAAGTCAAAGATTCGATAGATTTGTTAAATGGAATACCATATTGGGTACCTTTAATTTGGGCACCATCTAACAATTCAGTTCGAATATTAGAAGCTTTGGCGCTGCCCCAACCAACATTTTTATTGTTGATGTAAGGAGTTAAATCAACCAACATTCTATTTTGAGCGGCATTATATAACCAGCCAGGGTAAGCTTGGGTAATTGTTGGCAAATTCTTAGGTGATTGCATAGTAGAATTGATCTTGCCTTGCAAATCAATGTAAGAGCCTTGGTTTTCCAGCTTGATCTTAATGTTAGGATTCTTCTTTTCAAAATCATTAGTTAATTGCTTAAGAGTATTTTCTTGAGCACCATGCATCCCGTGCCAAAATACTACAGTAGTCTTTTTAGTGATTTTAGATGGAATCTTAGCATCATTTGAAGATGAATTGTTTTTACCATTGGAACAAGCAGCTGTACCTACTAACGCAAGGCCGGCTACAGCAAAAGTGATTAATTTTTTACCTAATCTCATTAGTAATCCTCCGATGAATATTTTTATAAGCACTAGCTATTGTAGCATATAAAATATTGACTACAAGATCTTGTATTTTGATAAAAATGTGTTATGGAAGTGAGGATGTCAATTTGGATTGTATATAACAAAAGCTGATTACAATGCTAGGTTGCAATCAGCTAAAAATTTTTTAAATAATATTTTTGTTTAAAGCATCGATTTTTAATTCACGTTTTTGATTATTATAAATTAGATTGATTTTCCAAATAGCCTTGCCGTCTTCATCGGTTAATTCCCAAAGAATTGGGGTGGCACCGCGTAATTCTCTGAGTGCAACGGCATTGGCCTCTTGCCGAGAAATGGTCTTTTTAAGATTTAATGCTTCTTCTTTGTTGTAATCGTAATCTAAAAGCTGAGTAGATTGTCCCATGATTTTGTTATTGGTTGCATCGAGCTGAATAGTGCAATCTTTTATGGAATCAAAACCAACAATGGTGTAAACATAAGTATCATTTTTTAAGGCTAAAGTAATGGATTTAATCTCGGCGTTTGAATACAAGGATTTGAATTTTTGGATTGCGGAAACTTGACTCATTCTAATTTGGGGCAATTTGTTGCTGGAATAGTTTACATTTTTTGGTAAAACATTCTTAGTGGTTATTGAAAAATTGATAGGCTTTTGTGGTTGTTGCTTGATCCAGAAAATGGTCGAAAATACACCGATTAAAGTTCCTGTAACGCCAATTAAAACAGGTTTGATAAATTTCTTCATAATAGTCCTCTGTTGTGTAGTTTTGTTGAATTTATCTAAATTATAAACTATATAATCTAAAAGTGACATAGCGTTACTGTTTGCTTAAAAATTTCTTATGTCTTTTGTTGTTATTTTGTAATGTTTATTTTATTGTTGCATTTGCAACAATAATTAATATAATATTCTTAAGGTGAAAAAATGGAAGAAGATATTTTAAGACGAATCGGAACGATTGCCCGTGCTCTGGATTCAATTGCTAATGTTGAGTTTAAGGAGATTGAACTCAATCGTGGTCAGTATTTGTATTTGACTAGAATTAAGGAAAATCCGGGGATTATTGCTAATCATTTAGCTGAGTTGTTGAGTGTTGATCGTACGACCACTGCTAGAGCTATTCAAAAGCTTGAAAAAAACAGTCTGATTGAAAAGAAGAATGATCAGAAAAATAGAAAGATCAAGCATTTGTTTGTCACGGATAAAGGCGAGAAGTTAGCGCAGAAAATTGAGCAGGAGAATGCCTATTCAAATGAGTTGGCTTTAACAGGATTAGATTCAGTACAGAGAGCGGAATTAACTGCCTTACTGCAGATAGTAGAGAAGAATGTCAGTGCCAATTGGTATTTTGTTAAAAACGGTGGAAAGAGGGAATATTAATGGATTACACAATTAAGTCTATAACAACTAATGATGTGGAGAAGTTGCAAGAAGTATCACGTGAGACTTTCAAGGATACTTTTGATGACTATACTGCTCCAGATGATATGAAGCGCTTTTTGAAAGAAGATTATGAAACCAGCAAGTTGATTAAGGAAATAGAAAATCCGAATAGTCGCTTCTTTTTCTTGATGGTGGGCGATGAAGTAGCAGGCTACTTGAAGATTAATGTAGGGGATGCGCAAACTGAGCATTTAAAAGAAAATGCTTTAGAAGTGGAACGCATTTACTTATTGCCAAGTTTTCAACATAAAGGATTAGGTAATGTGTTGCTAGATTATGCAGAAGATACGGCAAGAAAAGAGGGCTATGACTATATGTGGCTTGGCGTTTACGAAAAGAATATTAATGCCCAACATTTCTACAAGCATCATGGTTTTGAAAAGGTAAGCGAGCATACTTTTCAAGTTGGCAGCGATCCACAAACTGACTGGTTATTACTTAAAAAATTGCAATAGAAAAGAGGTCCAATTTGGACCTCTTTTTTAGTCATTATCATCGCCATGATCGCGATCAGTTCTCACAACGTCTTTGCTAGTGGCATTAATCTTAACTTCAGTTGACTTAGTGCCATCGCTTACTTCAACATCCCAGTAAGCCTTGCCATCGTCTTCATCGAGTTCAAGATTCCATTCTTTACTTACGCCGTCAGCATGTTTTTCCGCAATCTTAGTTGCTTCATCACGGCTGATTACGCTATCAAGATCAAGCGCTTTTTGGTGACGATCGTCTAAGTCAAGCTTTTCAGAATGTGAATGTAACAACTTGCCAGTATCGGCGTTAATTGTTGCAGTATATTCATTAGTCTTGTCAAAACCGTCGATTTCATAAACGTAGGTACCGTTTTCTTGCTTCAAATCAATACTCTTAATTTTCTTGTTAGGGTATTTTTCATTGAATTTGTTTAAAGCTTCGCTTTGACTGAGATCAATTTTAGTTCTCTTAAGCTTGGTTTCGTTTTGCTTAACTGCCTTCTTAGTATTCTTCTTTGACTTTTCAACCTTAGAAGATTGGGTTGATTCACTGTGATCATTGTTGCTACATGCAACAGTACCAACAGCTAAAGCGCCAATTAAGGCAGCACCAGCGGTGAGTTTAGTTAATTTATTCATACACATTTCTCCTGACACATTTACATCAATATCATTTTCTATATCATGATATTAATTATACACGCTTACGAGAAATAAGTATAGATAAAAATGACATATTGTCACTAACTTATGTATTTCTTAATGAAATTAAGGGATTGCTTATTGATATTAGATAATGCCGTAGCCGCGAACTGGATTAGAAGGACATTCGTCGAAGTTATATTCAGCAAGTTTTTCAAATTCAGTATTGCCATCGATGATCGTGGTTACGCCTTGAGCGATCATCAGATTCATTTTCTTCTCTTTTTCAGGATGCTCAGTAAATGGCACCAAGATTACCGGCTTGTGCATGGCACGCATGAAGCCAATCTCAAAGGCAGAACCATCATCTAATTGATCCATATCATATAAAAATACGCCGCAAGTGGCATTTGAAATACCAGTTAAATCATTTTGGTAAGTCGCATCCCGCCAAACCATGCTTCTGATACCGCCGATTTCAGGATTCTTTTCGTCCGGATCGGTGAAACCATCATCAAAGGGGAAGAAGACATGCGCGATGCTTGGATTCTTTGCTAACAACTCTTTTGCCTTAGCTGCTCTTTCTCTTTGAGCATCGCTGTAAAATGGTGAACCTAAATAAATTTTTCCTGTTGGAACTACTGCTTTCATAATTTTCCCCCATCATAGTTAATTTAAAAATTAGTTTGATTTTAGCACATTTAGATTAAAGAAAATAATCGCTTTTTCTCCGCATTTGAGCAAAAGGCGGCAGTAACCGCGTTTAAATAGAGTTGTTTTTCGTCGGCTCGAGTTAACCCCGTCTTTTCTTCTAACAGTTCGTATTCATGGGGCAAGTCGATGTTAGAAACGGTCATGTCATCAGAATTGAGCGTGACGTTAACGCCCTGATTGAGCAACTTTTTAACAGGGTAGTGGTCAATTTGATCAAATACTTTAGTATTCAAATTTGAGGTAGCGCAACATTCTAACGTGATCTTGTTTTGGATGAGCTCTGCTACTAGCTGCGTATCTTCAATGCAGCGGATGCCGTGGCCGATGCACCTGGCTCCTAAATCTAACGCTTGGTAAATCGACTCTGGGCCCATCGCTTCGCCTGCATGAATGGTGAAAGGAATGCTGTTTTGACTAGCAAGATTAAACAAAGAAGTATAATTGTTGATGGCAAAGGCGGGCGTTTCGGCTCCAGCTAGATCTAAGCCACTGACGCCGCGGTCCAGAAAATGCTTAGCTATAGTGATCGTTTCTAGGTTCTGGTCATAATTATGAGGTAGTCGCATCAGGCACAGCAGCAGATTAGCATGTAGCTCAGGCTGACTAGAGGAATGCATTTTTTGCCAATTAAAAAACTGGTTTAAGCCGCTAATCGCTGCGCGCACTACTTCCTCTTGAGTCAGACCTTGCTCAGTATGAAGCTGGGGCGCAAAACGAATCTCGACGTAAACCAGTCCCTGTTTCTTTATTTTTTTTAGCAAACTAAATACAATCAGTTGCAGATCAGCTGCCGTTTGCATTAAATGAACGGGAAAAGCAAATTTCTCCAGAAATTCATTTAAATCACGGCAGTCAGGACCCACCGATAGTTTTTGCCGCAGAATTTGATCATCAATAGTAGGCAGACCATGGATGGTCATTAACTCTTTGATAGTGGTAAATGGTACGGAACCATCTAGGTGAAGGTGTAAATCAATCAGTTTCCTCATATTGTCATCCCCTTAAATATGTTAAATTGTTCTAATTCTAGCATATTAGGGAGAAAAAAGAAGCCCAAATTGGACTTCTTTTCAATCTTTATTCACCTTTAAAAGTGCCGTTTTCAACTTCACGAATGAAGTCAGCTAAGTGCTTGTAGTATACGTCTGGGTTATCAACCATGTGGTGGTGACCACCATCTGGAGTAGTAACCAAGCGTGAGTTAGGAATTTCCTTTTGCATAATCTTAGCAGTAGAAATTGGCATAGTTTCATTTTCACCAAAGGTAAGCAAAGTAGGAACCTTGATGTTCTTCAATTGATCTCTGAAGTGCCAGTCCTTCAACTTACCAGTGATGACAAATTCGTTATCACCTTGGAATGCGTGGTAAACAGCACTACCGCCGATATCTTTCAAGTGGTAAAGCTTAGAAGGTTGCTTACGGTCAACGAAGTTAATGTTCAAGATTTGGACATCATCTTGGTAACGTTGGTTGTCGTAGTCATTGTTCTTTTCGCATTCATGCATAAAGTCGATTTCAGTCTGTGGAAGAACTTCTTGTCTTCTTCTATTAACTGAAGCAACGTATTCATCGATTTCGTCAACCATGGATGAAATGATGGCACCCTTTAAATGTTGACCATATTTAACTGCGTATTCTTGAACAAGAAGTCCACCCCAGCTTTGACCAATTAAATAAAAGTTATCGAGGCCAAGCTTTTCACGGACTTCGTCAACTTCGTCTAAGAAGTATTCGTAAGTCAAATATTTTTTAGCAATTTCAGGATCAGAGTAATCAGGTTGATCTGAATAAAGAGAACCCAATTGATCGTACATGGTAACTTGAACGTTAAGACCTTGCTTCTTCAATTGTTCAGCAGTGTCTTCCCAGTATTCGTGGTTGCCGCCAGGACCGCCGTGAAGAGCTAATAAATGAATATCACCTTCACCTTGAGTGTTGGTCCATAAGTGATAACCGTTGTCTAAAGTAATAATTTTAGTACCAGTTTTCATAGAATTTCCTTTCAGTCTTTATTAAAAATAGAATGTATTACATTAATTATCGTATCAGATTGAGAAAAAGACAAGTATGCGGGTATAATGGTTCAAGTATATAAAAAAGGAGAGTTTATGAGTCTTAAATATGCTAAAAAAAGCCAAATAATTAGCTTTACCATTTTGGCGGCAATTAAAGCCTGCAACATCGTCTTTGTAGCTTACATGATCCAAATCATGTTGAATGTGGCTTCATCTGGTTCACATGATTACATGCATTTGATTAGACTAGCTTTATTGACTGCTCTAGGTCAAATGTGCTTCATGGCCAGCAACTTTGTTTATGAAACAGTTAAAATGGGAATCATTCGTGATGTCAACATGACTTTGAAGAGAGCTAACCTGCGCTATCTGGTTGATCAGGGGGATCCAGATATTAAGAGTGGCTTGTCACTGATGACCAACGATTTGAAGCAAATTGAAACTAATCGTGTTACTGCTCAATTAGATATGATTTTTCAAGGACTATCATTTTTTGGTGCGATTAGTTTTGCATTTTATAGTTCTTGGCAAATGACTTTAGTATTTTTAGTAGCGACAATTGCACCAGCGTTAGTGCAAATGATTACCAGTCCAATTATTACTAAAAAATCCAAGATCTGGGCTAAAACTAATGCCAATTATACACAGCACGTATCTGATTCATTGAATGGTGCGCAAGCTACTAAGCTTTATAACGTGCGAACAAATATTGTAACGCGTGCCGCAAACGCTGCCCAACAAATGGAAAATGCGTTAAGAAATATGACTTTGACGCAGGCATGGGCACTGGAGTTGATTTATTCAGCTGCGGAACTTTTCTGTTTTATTATTCCATGTACTGTTGGTGGAATATTGATGATGCAAGGCAACTTAAAGGTTGGTACCTTGGTTATGATGGTCGACTTGGCGATGAACTTTATAACGCCAGTCGTAACGCTGTTTAATGAATTTAATCAGGTTAAATCAACAGTGCCGATGTGGGAAAAGACGCAAACGGCTTTGCAGCACGTGATGAAAGATGATAAGCAAAAGATCAGTCATTTTGAAGGCATGGAAGTTGCGGATTTATCTTATGTTACTAATAGCGATCATAAGCGTATTTTTGACGGTGTAAGCTTGCAGATTAAGCCTGGTGAAAAGGTCTTGCTCATGGCCCCAAGTGGTTGGGGTAAAACGACCTTGTTGCGATTGCTTCTTGGATTAAAGAAGCCGCAAGGTGGTAAGATTTTGCTTAATAATAAGAACGTAACGGGTAATTGGGATGCAGCCCATAACTATTATTCTTATGTCAATCAAAAGCCGTTTATGTTTGATGATACACTTCGCTTTAACATCACATTTGGAAGACAAGTTAGTGATGAGCAATTGAAGCAAGTAATTAATGAAGCAGGACTTGATGAACTGGTGAAAGAACAAGGCTTAGACAAGCAAGTCGGTGAAAACGGTAGTGAACTTTCAGGTGGTCAAATTCAAAGAGTAGAAATTGCACGTGCGCTGCTTTCTGGCAGACCAATCTTACTGGCTGATGAAGCAACGAGTGCGCTTGATCCTAAGCTGTCACTTGATATTCACAAGACCTTGCTTAAAAATCCTAAGGTAGCTGTACTTGAGGTGGCTCACAAGATATCACCAGAAGAAAAGGCTATGTTTGATGTAATTATTCATTTGGATAAGCATACAGTTGAAACTAAGATGTAAGGGGTGTTAATCCCTTATTTTTATGTAAATATTTATATAATTTAATATATGATATTCACACAAAGAATATTCCTATAAATGATATCTTTTATTGAAATGTAACCACTTCCACTATATAATCAAAGTAACAATGATAATTCTTTTAGGGGGATGAAATTATGGCTGAGCCCAAATGGTTACACAATATGAATTCTGATGAATATTTAAGAGAAGACTTTGAAGCAAAAGGAAAGTCTAGGTATACAGTTGAAGGTATCGATAAAAATGATCCTGACTGGTTAGACAAGGCTGCTAAGAAGGTTCACGCTGCAGAAGGTGATGACTATGTTAAGCTTGATTCAGGTCTTTTGACAGTAAATCAATTGAATTGGATGCTTCGTAATACGATTGGTGAAATGACCTTTGTTGACGATAATAATCAATTCTTGTGGTACAACCGTCCAGTCGATCCAAATGCAAAGATGAAAGCTAAGCGTACTCCTGATCAAGTTGGGGATAACATGGGTGCAGTTCACCCAGATGTACGTGACGTTATTCCTAATGCTAAGAAGGTTGTTCATGCATTGCGTGAAAAGCAAGATGGTCACGATGATGTTTATATGCCCGTGCCAACCGGTAACTTAAAACAGTTGGTTTTGCACTACTATAAGCGTGTGGAAGATGATAACGGCAACTATGCTGGTATTTATGAATGGGTACAAGATTTGTATCCATTAGTTAAGTACTTCTGTGAAACTACTGGTCAAAAATTGGTAGTTGATGATGACGCAACAACTGGTGCAACTTATCGTAGAAATTCTGATCCAGATGCAGTCAGTGGTGCTTCTACTAAGGCTAAGGCGGCTAAAGAAGAAAAGGTTGAAGAAAAGCCTGACACTACTTCAGGTGCTTCACAACATTAATTTTAGAAAGAAAAGCAGCTCAATTTTGAGCTGCTTTTTTAGTAGCTAGGTTTTACTGCGATCATGATTTCGTCAGGAATATTATTTAAAGTAATGTCTTCTTCTGGATAAGCAAAGTATGGCATGATTTTATAATATTGAGGAATATGCAAATCAATTAAGATTCTTAAGGCATCCTTGGTGATAACCCGGTTATCCTTGACTGGATTAAGAGAATGAGAGTCAACTTTATTGCCTTCGGCATCGTAATAATTAATCGTAATTTTTTTGGTAGGTAGAGACGGGGAACTAAATGATAAAAATAATGAAGTAGTACGTTTAACTACTTTTTTGGGAATACTTGTTATGTTTGATTTCAATATATTCAGCCTCGCTTCTTAAATTAATTATACTAATCGTATCAACTATTTTTTGATTTGTAAATGACAAAGCGTCACTATTTAGAAATAATTAAAAAACGACTCTTAGATGAGTCATTTTCGTAATTAGTTCTTCTTTTTGATAATAAGGCCAAGTGAGAGAAGAGCCACTGCAACTGCGCTCATCACAGCACCGATAGAGATAAGTGGGTTCTGCTTTTCGCCAGTTTCTGGCAAAGCGATCTCTTCTTCAGTTGATGTTTCAACGACTGTACTGGTGCTTGTTTGAGGAGTTGCCTTTTCTTCTTTTTGTTGTTCTTGAACCTTGTTAGCTGTAGACTTAACTACATTTTCAGGAAGCGGACGAATGAAGTCTTCTTCATCTTGTTTTTCCTCTTCTTTAGGTTCTTCTTCCTCTCCGATAGGGTCTACTACATCTTCAGGAAGTGGGCGGATGAAGTCTTCTTCACTAGGAGGAAGTTCTTCATCAGTAGGAGGTGTAGTTGGCTCTTCGGGTTTAGGCTCTTCCGGAGTTGGGTCTTCCGGAGTTGGGTCTTCCGGAGTTGGCTCTTCGGGTTTAGGCTCTTCCGGAGTTGGGTCTTCCGGCTTAGGCTCTTCAGGAATCTGAATTTCCTCCATTGGTGGAACTAAGTCCCAACGGTGACTTTCACCTTTGATAGTAACCTTGTCTCCGATGATGTTACCATCCACGTTTACATTTGTAGTAATGTGTGCGTTTGAAGCTAGAATGCTGCCTAAGTGACAGTCACCATCAATGTTCAATGAGTTAAGGTTGGTACCAAAGTTCCACAATAACTTGTTAGCTTGACCATGCTTTTCACTAGAACCATTTACATTGTTTTGGTCTGAGTATTCTAAAACCAGATGTGTTTTTACAGTCAAGTCTCCGTTTTGAACATTAGTAACATTCAAAATGATGATTGGAGCATTTTCACCAGCAGGGATACCCTTGATAGTGATATTGCGCTTGTTATCACCTGAGATGTGACTAGCATCAACTGTTACGTAAATAGGTTCTTTTCTATCACCGGCATTTTTGATTGCTTCGGAAACATCGATCCAACTGTTATTGTGGTCAGTGAAGTCAGCCTTAACACCCTCAGTTTGGCTTTGGCCTGCCCAGTTGTCTGACTTTTCACCTAATTTGTCTAACTCACCTTGAATGTCTAAAGGCTTGTCAGCTTGAATAATGTGGCTGTGCTTAATGTCAACTTTTTGCCATTTAGGTTCATCCTTAGTACCAAAGTTAACTTGAATAGCGCTACCATTTTCGCATGAACGGTATTCAATGTCTGGGCCGAAGATAACTAACTTGTTGTCACCATTAATTTTATTGAGGTGGTCAATGCTACCGATGTAGTGAATATCACCATTAGTTAAGTTGCTGGTAGCACCTGAGTTAGTGCCAAAATCGCCAGCGCCAACTTTATCTGCGGCAATATTACCAGCAATGTGCACTTGACCATCTACTTCATTACCAAAGATGTGGAAGATACCGGCAATTCCCAATGGGTGTTTTGCAGCTACTTCCTCGATATATTTTTTAATATCTTCTAATTTTTTTGTTTCTTCTTCATCCTCTTTGTCTACTTTTTCAGTATCAACGTTAATTGTTGGCTTCTTAGTAGTTGTTTCAGTTTGATTTGTATTTTCTGGAGAAGAAGTTTCAGTTTTATCAGTAGTGGTTTGATCTTCGGTGACGGTTGCATCATTAGTAGTTGCATTTTCTACCGTTGATTCTTCTTTAGCTGTATTTTCAGCTTTGTTGATTTCAGTGGCAGTTTCAACTTGAGTATTTTCAGAAATAGTTTCTGTATTTTGAGTAATTTCTGAATTTACTGGAGTTGATTGATCATCATTTGAAGTTGAAACTTCAGTAGTGGATTCAGGAGTAATATCTTCTACTGAAGATTCAGTAGTATCTGTTGTACCCCCTCTGATTTCGATAGCGCTTATATCGATACCATCATTTACTGTAGCTGACACGATACCAGAAGTAGTGTTAGCGAAAATACCGAAAGTCAATAAAACCGCAACAGCGCCCTTACTTAATTTTCTAATTGCAAATTGTGATTTTGTTGATTTAAACATTTTTTTACCCTCATCTGGATAGTATGACAATATGTCACTAATTTACACTTATATTATATGATGGTGTGCCACTCCAGAATAGTACTTTTTGAGTACCTTTATATATTCTTAAGTATTCAAATTTGATTTTATATAGATAAAAATCAAAACTAATAATTTTTCTCATAAACACAACATATAGACATCTTTAAGTGCTATTAGCACAATATTTTGTAAGATTCAAGATTGTATAAAATGCTTAATTCGATTACGATATATATCGATGCTTTTATTAGGAAAAAGCGGATAAGGCACAAAATGTTGTGTTTTGTGAACCTAAATTTAAAGGAGTTTGTGTAGATGGAAAGAGAACACGAGAATTATTTCGTTTGGCTATTTAATCAATTAAAGGGATGGCCAATACAAAATTATTGTTTATGGTTTTTTGCTTTTGGTTTTCAATTAGCATTACTTATTCAAGCTAAGGTTACCAGCGTAACTTTAATTACTTTTATTGGTACTTTATTAGGTACGCTTTGTGTATTGGCAATTAATGCTACTAAGGCAATTAATGGATGGTTAGGATTAGTATCAGCAGCTTGCTTTATTTATGCAGGTTGGTCAGCTAAGAATTATCTTTCCATCTTTGAACAAATTGCTTATATTGCAACTTTGGACTTACCAGTTATTTTGTCAGTAAAGTCATGGAATAATGATACTAAGAACCATTTGAGAAAATTTGGCTCAAAAGAATGGATCATCGCTATCGTTGGTACATTGGCTGTTTACTTAGTATCAGGCTTCTTAATTGGTAAGTTCACTAATGATCCACGTCCTTGGGTTGATGCTATCAGTTTTGCTATTTCACTTACTGCCGGTATCATGTGCTTCATGCGTTACAACAACCAATACTTCTGGTGGACTGCAAGTGGTATCTTTCAACTTGTTCTTTGGGGAATCACTTACGCACAAGGTGATGCCAACTTGGCTATGGCTATCAACTCATTGATTTATGTCATTAATGATGTTTTGGCATTTACCGTTTCACCTTGGTTTAACATGGGACGTCGTCATGCTGGGCTTAAAGAAATTTCTAAATAATAAGATTTAAAAAGCAGCGCAAAAAACGCTGCTTTTTTATTATGGTAGAATTAAACAAAAAGTTGAAGAATAAGAAAATCAGGATGAAAAGCATGGCTTGAGCAAGAAGTACAAGCTGCAGGTTATAATGGAATCAATGATGTGTTCTTAGGTGAATACATCGATGGACAATTACGTTTGACCGGTTATTCTAAATAAGAAAAGAGATAAAGATGGCAGATTTTACTAAGGTAAAAGAATGGATTAAAGATGCGGATGCAGTGATCGTTACTGCAGGTAATGGCATGGCTAAAGAAGAAGGATTGGACATCTTAAGTGAAGAAAACTTCGATGACCAGTTTGGCAAAATTGCCGACAAATACGATGTGCATACAATTGGGGATGCCCTTGATAAGAAATTCGAATCTTGGAGTGAACAATGGAGTTTTTGGAGTGAATTGGTGAATGAATATTCTCTTCAATACGAACCTGGCGAAACGATGCAAGCTTTAAAGAAACTTTTGCAAGATAAGGAATACTTTATTGCAACTAGTACTTTTGCTCACTTTTTTGAAAATGCTGGTTTTAATGAGAATCACATTTTCAATGCCTTTGGCGATTGGACCAGAATGCAATGTTCTAGTGGTATTAACCATGGACAAAAAGATGATCGTGAAGTAGTCAAAAAATTTTTAGTGGGTGAAGGTGAAGTGCCAAAATGTGAAGATTGCAACAGTCCAATGGAGTTGCACATGCCGCTTAATGCTAACTTCTTCCCTGATACAGATGCTAATACTCGTTTTCGTTGGTTTTTAACTGGTAATGAAGACAAGAAAGTTGTAGTTTTAGAGCTTGGCGTCGATGAGACTAGTCCACAGCTTCTTGATCCAATGGTTAAATTGGTAGAACAATTTCCAAATTGGAAGTATGTAGCAGCTGATTTGGCTGATGAAGACATGCTAGATGATTTGAAGAAGAGATCAGCAGGCTTTGCAACTAGCTCGCGTGATATGTTGATGAATTTAACTAAATAGGGTGAACGATGAGTATTTACGTAAAAAACGGGGTTTTGCATGTAGATGGTGCACAAGATAAACTCCGGCAAAAGGGACAAGAAAAACCAGACTTTTTGTCTAATTACACAATGCTTGATATTGAAACAACTGGTCTTAGTCCTTTCCGTGATCGGATTACCGAACTTGGTGGGGTAAAAGTGAGAAATGGTCAAATTGTTGATCAATACACTAATTTAGTAAAATTCCCTAAAAATAATAAAGTTCCTGCTTTTATTACTAAATTAAACGGAATTACTGAAGAACAGTTAGTTAATGAGGGAATTCCTGCAGAACAGGCAATTAAGGAATTTCGTGAGTTTATCAGTGATGACATCATTATTGGTTATAATGTTAACTTTGACTTAAACTTCTTATATGATCTTAGTCAAAAGTACAACTTGCCAGTTTTAAATAATGATTATGTCGATGTGCTTCGCCTAGCAAGAGTATATTATCCGCACCAGCATAATCGTTTGATTGACTGCATGCAGCGTGCGGGAATTGCTCAAGTAGAACAGCACCACGGCTTGGCAGATTCTCTTGATACAATTAAGGTGTATAACGACTTTAATCAGCATTTTACGGAGGATTTATTAGAGCAGGCAATTGGCAAAATTAAGAATGTCGATTTAACTGGGGATGAAGTTGATTGTTACCAACTTGGGTTCCGTAATCCTGTTCAAGATAAAAATATTGTTTTATCTGGTAATTTACACATGTATCAGCACGATGCGGAAAAAATGATTAACAATATGGGTGGTCAACTTGATCAAAATGTAGAAAATACTACGAATTATTTGATTATGGGTGATCATGATTTCTTTAGAAAAGATAATGATGACTTGAATAGAGCGCGTTTATTGATTAAAGATGGGGTTAAGATTAAGCGTTTATCAGAGAGTTTCTTTTTATCAATGCTTGATGATTGGGCTCGTAGTTAAAAGCTATCTTGAAAAAAGATGGCTTTTTTCTTTTGTTCTATTGCAAACTGATGTTTGAATTAGTATTATTTCTTAATAAATGGAGGATTTTTATGGCAAGAAGAAAACGTAAAAAACAGGGGACAGTTCTGTCATCAGTTATTGTTCTGATAGCAATCGCATGGGGACTTTTTACTAAAGCTGGCGGCGATCCAAGTGGTAGTCAATTTTTGAAAGATTTTACCGGCAATCATGATGAACAGCATGTAACCAACACGATTGGGGATGCTTCTAAAGCGAATAAGGCTTATGGCGGATTGTCTGATGTTGATTATAAAAAGTTAGCTAATTTGAATTTTAAGAGCGGAGATAAAGCTTTTACTGTAGTGAATCACAACCGCTCAACTTTAGTGAAAAATTCATGGAAAGTTAATCGTGTAATTTATTCTAATCTTGATTCACTTAACCGGACCTCTCGTCCTAACACTGCATTTTTAGAAAAGCGCAATGTGGCTAATGATAGTTTGAGAGTACGGCAATTTGTAGAGCCCACTGGCTGGCACTATAATCGTAGAAATGGCACACAAATTTATAATCGCGGCCACTTAATTGCTTATTCTGTTTCAGCTGGTATTGATCAAGATGGTAATTACAATCCGCGTAATCAGTCAGGTGATCAGAATAACCCTAAGAATTTGTTTACTCAGTCTGCTTTTTCTAATCAAAAAATTCAGACAATTTTTGAAGCAAAGGTGCGTAAAGCATTACGTCAAAATAAGCGGGTAATTTACCAGGCAACCGCAATTTTTAGGGGCAATGAACTAATGGCACGAGGGGTAAATCTACAAGCTGTTTCTACTGATGGCTCATTAAATTTCAATGTTTATCTTTATAACGTGCAACCTGGCTATGAATTCAACTATAATAATGGCAGGGCTAAAGTTAATCAACAAATTCAGGTTAATGAATAGCAAAATTTGAATATAGATTAAAAAAGGAAGTACATGCATGAAAAAAGATAACTGTACCGCGATGCTTGTTGGTAAAGATGCTTCAATTGATGGCTCAACTATGATTGCTCGTGACGAAGATGGTTACGGCGGCATCAATGAAAAGCTTTTTGTTGTCAACAAAGCACGCCACTATGATGAAGACTACGTTTCAAAATACAACGGCTTTAAGATGCATCTTGAAGGTGATGGCTGCAAGTGGACTGCTGCTCCAACTGCAGACGGTTCAGAAGGTCGTTGGGATGAACAAGGTATTAACGAATATAACGTTGCCATGTCAGCTACCGAAACTGAAGCAACTAATGCACGTTGCTTAGGCCATGACCCACTCGTTGAAGATGGTATTAATGAAGATTCAATGGTTTATATCACCTTGCCATTTGTTAAGACTGCGCGTGAAGGGGTATTACGCTTAGGCCGTTTAATTGAAAAATATGGTACTGGTGAAACTAACGGAATTGCTTTTTCAGATAATAAAGAAGTTTGGTACCTTGAAACTGGTGCAGGTCACCAATGGGTAGCTGCTCGTGTGCCAGATGATTCTTACGCAATTTGTCCTAACATTATGGTGATTCAACACGTTGATTTTGATGATCCAGACAACTTTATGTATTCAGAAGGTATTCAAGAATTCGTTGAGAAGAATCATTTGAATAATAGTACTGATGGCAGTTTCTCATTTAGAGATATTTTTGGCACTAAGGATGAAGCTGATGCTTTCTACAACACCCCAAGAACCTGGTATGGTCAAAAGTTGTTTAATCCAAGCATTGAACAAGATCCAACTAGCCAAGAAATGCCATTTACTCGTGTACCTGAAAAGAAGATTGGCGTTGAAGATGTACAAAAGTTTTTATCAAGTCACTACAACGGCACCCCATATGATCCAATGGATACTTTCTCATCCGGCACTGAAAAAGAACAAAAGATGTTCCGTTCAATCGCATTAGACAGAAACCAAGAATCAAGCATCTTGCAAATCAGAAACGATGTTCCAGCTAAGATGGCTGCTATTCAATGGATCAACATGGGCTTTTACGCATACTCACCATATGTTCCTTTCTATACCAACATCGAAGATACGCCACTTAACTATAAGGTAGCTGAACACATGGTAGATCCTGATAGCAGTGCTTACTGGCTCTACAAGACTTTGCAAGTAATCGTTGAACCACGTTACCACCAATACATTTATCAAGTAAATGCCTACCGTGACGATTGCCAAAGTTATGCTATTAGCCGTGTTGACGCTATTGATGAAAAAGCTAAAGATCTTGAAGATACAGAATTGATCAAGTACTTGACTAATGCCAATGATGAGACTGCTGGTGTGATTACCAAGAAGACTAAGAAGTTAATGAGTGATTTGGTAAGACAAGCATTAAACAGCTCTAAATATCAATTCGAACGCGGAGATAATTTATAAAAAATAGGTCATGTTCAACCATGACCTTTTTTGGTGCGTACCACAATATTTAGAAAACGCGAACAAAAAATAAAATATTATAACGCGAAGGCTTGAATACGAACAAAATCCGAATACTGAGAGAAATTTATTTCATCAACACTGAGAAACCACGAATTTTTTAACTGAATCATTTGTGCTTTTTGCCCTTTTAGCTTAGAATTAATAGAGAAATTTATAAACTTAAATCAATATATAGTGGTGTGTGAAACTTATGAATGATGATAAATTTGTTGAAGTAAAGAACCTTAAAAAGGTTTACGACAATGGTCACGAAGCAATCAAGGACGTTAGCTTCTCAGTTAAGAAAGGCGACCTTGTTTGTTTGCTTGGCCCTTCAGGTTGTGGTAAGACAACCATTTTGAACATGCTTGCAGGATTACTTAATCCTACTAGTGGAGATATCCTTTTTGATGGAAAGTCTGTTGTTAACGTAGCTCCAAAAGATCGACAAATCGGTTATGTTTTCCAGAACTATGCTTTATATCCACACATGACAGTACTGCAAAACGTAATGTTTCCTTTAACTGTAGGTAAACAAAAGATGCCTAAGGATAAGGCTAAGGAAATTGCGGAAAAGTACATGAAGACTACCCAAATTATGGAATTAGCTGATCAAAAGCCAGGTAACTTATCCGGTGGCCAACAACAGCGTGTTGCTATTGCACGTGCTTTGGTACAACAACCTAAGATTTTGCTCATGGACGAACCATTGAGTAACCTTGATGCACGTCTTCGTTTGAAGATTCGTGAAGAAATCCGTAACTTGGTTAAGAAAGTGGGCATCACTACTTTATTTGTTACCCACGACCAAGAAGAAGCCCTATCCATTGGTGATAAAATCATCCTCTTCAACAATGGTGTGATCCAACAAGACGATATGGGTCAAAACTTCTACCTTGAACCAAATAACTACTTCGTTGCTAACTTCGTTGGTAACCCAGTAATCGATAACTTCAAGGTTAATGTAAAAGACGGCAAGATTACCGGCTCAGACTTTGAAATTAATGTAGATGATTTAGATAAAAGTCGCTTCAAGCGTGACTTGACTGATGGCGAATACACATTATCTGTTCGCCCTGAAAATATTTTGCCAGCCAAAACTGGTCATGTTTCAGCTAAGATAGACGACGTTGAATTGATCGGCCGTGAACGTATTTTGAAATTTACTCATGATGGCGTTCAAGCTCGTTCACTTGTTGACCTTGAAACCCAAATTAAGAGGGGAGACAACGTTAACTTAAAGATGCGCCTTGATCGCGTATTCCTCTTTACTAAGGAAGGAGAGCGTGTCTACTAATGAGGAGCAATCAAAAGAAGGCTTGGCTTTTTTTAGCGCCAACAATCATTTTTGTTACTTTCTTTAGTATTTACCCAATTTTACGGGCATTTGTAATGAGTTTCCAAAGCGGTCCATTAATCAATTTGAACTGGACTGGCTTTAGCAACTATCAATACATCTTTAGTGATCCCGAATTTTGGCGCGCAATTAGAAACACCATTCTTTATGCGCTAATTTCGGTGCCTGTAGCATTAGCTATTTCAATCATGCTCGCATGGTTTATTTTCAGTAAGGTAAAGCACAAGTCATTCTTTGAAACGACTTTCTTTATGCCTTACGTTACTTCAACCATTGCGATTGGTATCGTGTTCCGTTACATCTTTAATGGTGAATACGGGATGCTTAACTTCCTATTAAGAGCACTTCATTTGCCAGCTCCTAACTGGATTGATGATCCATCAATGTCACTGACAACCATCATTATCTTTGGTGTTTGGACATCACTTGCCTTTAACATCGTTATCTTGATGGGTGCTCTTCGTAACATTGATCCAAACTACTACACTATTGCCGATATGTACGGCGCAACCGGTACCGAAAGGTTCTGGCGTATTACTATGCCACAACTTGTACCAACGATCGCCTTCTTATTGACGATGAACATTATTGCGGCATTCAAGATTTATACTTCCGTATATGCATTGTTCAACGGACAAGCAGGTGTCGGAAACTCAGCTACAACGGCAGTGTTCTACATTTATAACAAATTTCAAATTGTAGGTACGCCAGGTGTAGCGATGGCCGCAACGGTAATTTTATTCCTCATCATTATGTTCGTAACCTTCTTACAACGTAAGATGATGAAAAAGATTGGGGGACGGTAAAAAATGAAGAAGATTCGTTGGGGTGCTTTAGTTGCTTACATCGTTTTAGCAATCTTTGCGATTATTACTGTCTTTCCATTTGTTTACATGATTTTGGGCGGACTAATGAGTTTTAGAGAAACGACAACGATTCCGCCAACATTAATTCCTAAGCACTTTGAATGGTCAAACTATGCTAAGGTCTTTGCCCAAGCACCATTTGCTCGTTACTTTTTAAACACCTTTATTACGGCTAGTGTAACGACTATCGTAAGTTTGTTTAACGCACTTCTTGGTGCTTTTGCCATGGTTAACTTGAAGTTCAAGGGTAAGGGCGTTGTACAAGTCGTTCTTTTGTCACTCTTGATGGTGCCAGGTGAAGCAATCATCTTCACTAACTACAACACCATTGCCAGAATGGGCTTACTTAATACCTACATCGGTTTGGTATTACCATTCTTGACTTCAATTTTCTACATGTACTACTTACAAAGCTACTTCGGCTCAATTTCACAAACCATCTACAAGGCTGCGATGATTGACGGGGCTAGCGAC
Source organism: Lactobacillus sp. A27 (assembly GCF_016742815.1). Classification (NCBI taxonomy): domain Bacteria; kingdom Bacillati; phylum Bacillota; class Bacilli; order Lactobacillales; family Lactobacillaceae; genus Lactobacillus; species Lactobacillus sp. A27. The sequence goes on along the minus strand of NZ_JAEHNT010000010.1, from coordinate 17,081 downwards.
TGGGAATACATCTGGAGAATTTTGGTACCAATGTCTAAAGGTGGTTTGTTCACTGTAGCGCTTTTGAGCTTCATTTCAGGTTGGAATTCATTCCTATGGCCATTATTGGTAACCAATGAAGACAGCATGAGACTGTTGAACAACGGTTTAACTTCATTTGCCTCAGATGCAGGTAGCGAAACGCAATTGCAATTAGCAGCTGCTACATTAACCGTTTTGCCAATCTTGATCTTATACTTCATCTTTAGAAAGCGAATTATTCGAGGAGTAGTACGTAATGACCTTAAAGGATAAAACAACCGTTACCTTTTATAACGGTTTAACCACAATTGGTGGACCAATGATCGAAGTGGCTTATAACAAGTCACACGTTCTGTTTGACTTAGGCGAAGTATATCGTCCTGAGTTAAAGCTGCCAGATGAAAGCTACCAAACTTTGATTAAAAATCAGCTGATTGGGGATGTGCCTAATTTTTACGATCCAAAAATTACGGGCAAGCCAATCGATACTGAACGCTGGGAACACTCTGCGGCTTACATTTCACACTTACACTTGGACCACAGCAAGGCCCTAAATTTGCTTGCACCTGAAATTTCACTTTATGCAGGTCCAATTACTGCTCATTTACTTCCTGCTTTGAATGAAAATGGCGACTTTCTTTTACCAGCCGCTGGACACGAGAAGAACTACACTCGTCCAATCATTGCGGCTGAGTATAAGAAGCCGATCAAGGTGGGAGATATTACCTTGGAAATATATCCTAGTGACCACGATGCTTACGGTGCAACTGGCTTACTAGTTAAGACACCGGACAAGCAAATCGCCTACACTGGTGATATTCGTTTGCATGGCTACCACCCAGATTGGGTTCGTGCCTTCATGCAAGCGGCCAAAGCTAGCGATATGTTGATCATTGAGGGTACTGGCGTTTCTTGGCCAGAAGAAAAGCACGATGAAAGCAGCGAAGAATTCACTGGTCCTAAGAACGAAGTGGAGTTAACTGAAAAAATCGTGCGCTTGCAAAACGCCAACCCTGATCGCCAAATCACCTTTAACACTTACCCAACTAACGTGGAGCGTTTGCTTAGAATTGTTTCTGATTCTCCACGTAAGGTGGTTTTGCATGCTAAGCGTGCGCATTTGATTAAGGACAGTCTTAACGAAGATTATCCATATTACTACTTGCCAGAAGACAAGAAGTATTCTGATTTGAATCCAGAGCTTGAAGTCAGCTATGACGAGCTTTTGGCGGATAATCATAAATACTTGTGGCAAGCTGTAAGCGATTATGATAAGCTTCAAGTGGGCGGCCTTTACATCCACTCAAATGCCGAGCCATTGGGTGACTTTGACCCTGCCTACAAGCCATTTGTAGAGCAATTCGCTAAAAATAAAATTGAGTTCATTGCATTGCGTTGCTCAGGCCACGCCGATGAAAAAGAACTCAAAGAAATAATTGGTGGGATTCAGCCAGCTATTTTGGTACCGGTGCACACATTGCATCCGGAGCTGGAAGAGAATCCATTTGGAGAACGTATTTTACCTAAACGTGGTCAAACAGTCACGCTTTAGTAAAATTAAAGATTATTGTTGTTTAGTTTTATTTTTTAGGAGGATTTATCCAAATGAAGTTTAGTAAGAAACTTGCTATGGCTGCCGTTGCTGCTTTAGCCTTAGTAGGAACTGCCGCTTGTTCAAATGGCGGTAGCAACTCTTCATCAAGTTCATCAGAAAAGATTCCATCAAAGATTACTAAGAAGACTACAGTTGTCTTTTGGAACGCTATGCCTGGTGTACAAGGTTCTACTTTGAAGCAATTGACTAACGAATTCGAAAAGAAGAACCCAAAGATTAATGTTAAGTTGGAAAACCAAGGTGATTACAATGATTTGCAAGCTAAGATTAACTCAGCTTTGCAATCACCAAACAACTTGCCAACTATCACCCAAGCATATCCAGGCTGGCTTTGGAATGCTGCACAAAACAAGATGCTTGTAAACATGACTCCATACATCAACAACAAGAATGTTGGTTGGGGTAGTGCTAAGGCATCCGGTATTAGAACCGAACTTCTTGACGGTGCTAAGATCAAGGGTACCCAATATGGTATTCCGTTTAACAAGTCAATCGAAACCTTGACTTACAACGCTGACATGTTCAAGAAGTATGGCATTAAGAAAGTTCCAACCACTATGGACGAACTTAAGCAAGTGTCAGAAACTATTTACAAGAAGAGTAACCACAAGGTTGTAGGTGCTGGTTTTGACTCACTTTCAAACTACTACACTCTTGGCTTGAAGAACGAAGGCGTTAACTTCTCAGACAAGGTTAACTTCAGTGGTGCTGCTTCAAAGAAAGTTATTAACTACTACGCAGATGGTATCAAGAAGGGTTACTTCAGAGTAGCTGGTTCAGAACACTACCTTTCAGGTCCATTTGCTAACGAAAAGGTTGCTATGTTCATCGGTACTTCAGCAGGTGAAGGTTTCGTTAAGCAAGGTGTAGGCAACAAGTTTACTTACGATGTTGCTCCTCGTCCTGGCAAGTACACTATGCAACAAGGTACTGACATTTACATGTTCAACCACGCAACTGCTGATCAAAAGGCAGCCGCATTTAAGTACATTAAGTTCTTGGTATCTAAGTCAAGTCAACTTAAGTGGGCTAATGCTACTGGTTACATTCCAGTTAACGAAAGCGTTGTAACTTCAAGCGAATACAAGAACAACAAGAGCACCAAGCTTCCTGCTAAACTTGAAGACTCAATGAAGCACTTGTATAGTGTTCCTGTTTCAAAGAACTCAAACGCTGCATACCAACAATTGAACAGCATTATGCAAAACATTTTGTCCGCAGCACAAAAGGGTCAAAATGTTAACAGCCAAATTAACGCTGGTAAGCAAAAGTTTGATGCTGCTTGGAAGCAATAAAACTAAATAGCAATTAATGTTAAAAGCAGACCGTGCTGGGTCTGCTTTTTTTGATGGAAATAATAAGTTTGCAGTTCCTATGTGCTTAGAAAAAATGTTAACATTTAAGAAGCGAATAAAAAGTAGAGGTGAGCTGGTTGATTAGACAACAAAATTTCCCCGTACCAACAAAATATAAGTGGTACGACATCAACAACTTAAGTGAAGAAGATAGTGAGAAATTGCAAAGAGACTTCAATTTTACCCCGGATATTATTTCTTATATTTCCGACCGTCACGAACGTCCTCACTATGACTATGATGTGCATACGCATAGTCACCTGTTAGTTTATGATGTACCTATTTGGCCAACTAATACAATTAAACATTTCACTTCACACCCAATCACTTTCTTAGTTGTTGGTGAAAATGTCTTTACTTTCCATACGGAATCAACTAGCTATGTTTTTGATGAATTCAATGATGAACACATGCGTGAACGGCTTTCGGAGGCTAAAGATGTAACAGAGCTGTTAATGCTCTTCTTCCTTTATTCATCACAATATTTCCAGCGTGCTGTGACTCAATTGGATGTTGAGCGTAATAGTCTGGATCAGAAATTATCTGATGATATTAATAATAAAGATCTGGTTGAATTATCTAATATTGAAAAAAGTTTAGTTTATTTATCCAGTTCAATTCAGACAGATTTGATGATGCTTCACAGTTTGGACCATAGCAAATTAGACTTTACTAAGGATGCGCGTGAAAGACTTGATGACGTTCTCATTGAGTCAAGCCAGTCTGCAGAAATGGTTCAGATTTCACAACAAGTCACCAAGACGCTGTCGGCTACCTCAAATAACATGATGAACAATAACTTGAACGATACCATGAAATTTTTGACGGTCTGGTCACTGGTATTAACGATTCCAACTATTTTGACAGGGTTCTACGGAATGAATGTTAGTTTACCTATTTTAAAGAATTCGTTTGACTGGATTTTAATTATTGTCTTGATGGTCGTCTTAATGGTATGGCTGGTCGTTTTGATGAAAAAGCATCACTTCTTTTAAAGAGGAAATCTTATGAAACATAAAATATTGGTAGGTTCGATTATTTCTACTCTGTTGGCATTCATCTTGTATACGAGCAACATGCGACGAGTTGAAAATGCACAATTGAAGATCGTGGGACCGACAACTAGCAAAGTTAAGAAAAGCAAAAAGAAAACTAAAGAGCCAAAAGTAAAAAAGGTTAAAGAACCTAAAGTTAATTCGATTGAATACTCGAATCATGTTAAGGCTAAAAGCGGTAGTAATAAACAACTGGTTAAGTTGATTAAGAATGTGATGGGGCTTGATGATAGTTATCAAGTTGCCGTGCAAGATTTGAATAATTCTAGTCGCTATGCCGTTGTATCTAATACTGCCAAAGCCCATGACGCTAAAGATGTCATGAAATTGTTCTTGTTGATTGCACTTTATGAACAAGAGCAAAAGGGTAAGATGGGATCTAAAACTGCTGTTAAAATTAAAAAGGCAGATAAAGCTAAGGGCGATGGCATGTTCCAAGTTAATATGGCTTATGGCCTTGCCTACTTGCGTGAAGCTATGTTGAAGAATAATAAGACGGCTTCCAATGCTTTGATAAGAAAAATTGGCATTAAAAATATTGAATCAGTTGCTAAAAGAATGGGAGCTGACCAGACTACTATTGCCAAGAACTTTGATGGCGATAATTATGGTAAAACTACTGCTAATGATTTAGCTAAAACCATGATTGGTCTTTATCAAGGACGGGTCTTGAATCGACAATATGCCAGCAGGGTCTTGAGTGCTTTAGCTAAGTCAAAAGAGCGAATCAAGATGGTTAAAGGCATCACTGGTGGTGTCTATGCTACAGGTGATAATGATTTTGCTACGGCAATTGTTCAAGGCAGAGGAAATTACTGTATAGCTGTTTGGAGCAGCAACAATAAGAACTTTAATAAGTTAGAAAAGAATGTTAACACCTGGTTTGATAAAAAACATAAATAAGAAATAAAGATAATGAAGCTTGAAAAGGGCTTCATTATTTTTTTATTAGAAAAAGCATTTATTTACAGATTGTAGATTGTAATCTTCAAATTGTAGTGATATATTATCTAGTATGCTAGGAAAAGGAGGGACGTTATGGCACAAAAGAGAAATCTTGATTTGGATAAAATAATTGATCAAGCAACTAAGTTGATTAGTGAAAAGGGGTTGAGTGCTACAACTTTACCAGCTTTGGCAAAGGCATTAAATGTGCGCTCGCAGTCGCTATATCATTATGTATCTGGTCGCAAGCAATTATTATCTTTAGTTGGTGCAAGGGAGATTAAAATTTTGCGGCATCAATTAATGGATGACTTGATTGGCTTGTCTGGCAGGGATGCATTGCTTAAGTTTGCTGATACGGTGCGGGATTTTTTATTGAGTGACCAGGCTTTATCAAGCATTTTGTATCACTTGAATGAATATCCCAAGGATGCGGCAATTAGCCAAGAAATTTTGGATCTGATCAAATTGGGCGAGAGGCTTAATTTTAGAAAAGAAAGTGCCATTTCGTTCCATGCTTTAATTGGCGCTGTATTGGGTTACGTTTTTTTGGATAATTCTTCTTCATTTGTTGATGAAACAAAGGATGAATCTAATCGTAATTATCATGAGATGATTCTGCGACTTGTAGAACCAGTACCTGAATTACAAATAGGAAGGAAATAGGAAAGTGCAGAAATTTCTGAAAAACCATGTTTTTTCTTTAATTGCATGGGTTTTGATATTGATAATTTCCATTTTTGCTTTGCCTAATATCAAGGAACTGACTAATGCCCACTCGGACATTACACTTCCAAGCAATGTACAAAGCAATGTGGCACAATCTATCAAAAACAATTGGGGTGCAAAAAAGAAGAACACCTATGAAGTAGCACTTGTTTTTAACAAGAAACACGGCAAGCTAACGGAGGCTGATAAAGCGGCCATCAACAATACGCTTGACAAGTTTACGAATGATAAACACAAGTATGGAATTAAGGATTCACTTCTTCCAGATTCCAATATTGCTACGAGAAAGAAGCTTCAATCAAAAGATGACACGACTTGGGTAGCGCAATTTAATATCGCTAAGAGTCATGGCACGATTGAGGAAGTTTACAATCAAATGAACAGGGATGCCAAGACGCAAGGTCTTCGCACTTATGTAACTGGTGCTGATATTTTGCAACATGACTTCTCTGCTTCAATCCAGCAAGGAATTAAGAAGACTGAAGCTATTACCGTTGTATTTATTTTCATTGTTTTGGTAATTGTCTTTAAGTCACCAATTGTTCCGCTAATTTCATTATTGACAGTTGGGGTATCATTCCTTACTTCCTTCTCAATCGTTACAAACCTAGTTGAACATGCTAATTTCCCATTCTCAAACTTTACACAGGTGTTCATGGTTATCGTCCTCTTTGGTATTGGTACCGACTACAACATCTTGCTGTATGATAAATTTAAAGAGAATCTAGGGAAAGGGATGGACAAGTACGAAGCCTTACATGATGCGCTTTTCAAAGCTGGTAAGACCATCCTGTATTCTGGCTCATCAATTTTAATCGGATTTACCGCATTAAGTTTAGCTAAGTTCTCAGTTTACCAATCAGCCGTAGGTGTAGCGGTTGGTGTTGCAGTACTTTTGGTAGTGCTTTTAACACTCAACCCATTCTTCATGGCAGTTCTTGGTAAGAAAATGTTCTGGCCAGTTAAGAAATTCACTGGTGAAAGCGATGATAAACTTTGGCATGGAATTTCTGCTTCAACATTAAAGCATCCAATTATTTACTTAATTGTATTGGCTGTAGTTGTAGTTCCATTCATGTTAATGTACTCAGGACACTTGAATTACGATGATACTGATGAAATTGCAGATTCAGTTCCATCTAAGCAAGGTTTATTGGTAGTTCAAAAACACTTCTCAGAAGGTATGGCTGAACCATCATACTTGTACATTAAGAGTAAGCATCGTTTAGATAATGAAGAAAACTTGAAGTTAATTGATCAATTGACCAAGCAACTTCAAAACTCAAAAGATGTTTCATTTGCGACATCTGTAACTCAACCATATGGTGAACCAATTGATATGCTTTATGTAAACAATCAATTGAACACTGTTAACGACGGTGTTGATCAAGCTCGTTCTGGTTTGGGTAAATTAAGTAAAGGTTCTAACAAGGTGGCTAATGGTGCCAACAGCTTGAAGGATGGTGCAGATCAACTTCAAGATGGTACTAGTCGTCTTCAAAGTGGTGCACAACAATTAGTTGGTGGTACTAGTCGTTTGCAAAACGGTGCTCAACAATTACAGAGTGGTGCCGTTCGTTTACAAAACGGTTCAAATCAATTAGTTAGTGGTGCTACTCGTCTTGAAACTGGTGCAGGTCGTTTGGCTAGTGGTACTCACGCACTTCAAAGTGGTGCAAGCAGCTTACAAAGCGGTGCTAACAAGTTGCAAAATGGTGCTAATAGTTTACAAGCTGGTACCAAGACCTTGCAAAATGGTACCCAACAAATGGCTAACCAATTGCAACAATTGAGTACACAACTTTCTAACCAATTGAGTGGATCAAACAAGCAACAACTTGCTGCATTGCAAACTGCTTTGCCACAAATTAACAGCGGTATTCAACAATTGAATGCTGCTTTAGGCAATTCTGTTGACGTTTCATCTGCAACTAGTGGTTTAGCTGCTGTACAAAAACAAGCTGCTCAATTAGAAAGCAGCTTGAAGGAGTTGCAAAGTGCTGCTGGTAGTGTCGGTTCATCTGTAAGTCAAGCAGATGTTCAATTAGCAATTAGTGCTGCAGTTCAATCAGCTGTGAAAGACGTTCCAAGTGATCAAAAACAAGCTGCACAGCAAGCAGCAACTGCAGCTGCAACCCAAGCGGTACAATCAGTTGTTCAAAAGGCTCAAGCTGGTGCTAATACTGATAAGTTAAAGTCAGCTATGCAAAATGCAACTCAAGCAGCTCAAGGTTTGCAAGGCTCGATGGCTGCAATGCAACAAAGTGATTTGATGACCCAACTTCAAAGTTTGAAGACTCAAGTGAATACTTTAGCTCAAGCTTCAAACCAAGCACTTCCAGGTGCCGCAACTGCTTTGAACCAATTAAGCTCAGGCTTAAGTCAAGTTCAATCAGCTGCTAGTGCAGGTGTTGCCGGTGCAAACAAGCTTAACTCAGGTGCTGCTGCTCTTAACAGTGGTGCAGGTCGCTTGAGTACTGGTCTTGGCAGTCTTGCAAGTGGTGCAGGTCGTCTTAACGCTGGAGTTGGCCAACTTAACAGTGGTGCAGGTCAACTTCAATCAGGCTTAGGTACTCTTGCCAACGGTGCAGGTACTCTTAACACTGGTCTTGGTACTCTTGCTAATGGTGCAGGTCAACTTAACTCAGGTGTTGGTCAATTAGCAAGCCAAGCTCCAGCTCTTATCTCAGGTATCGGTCAACTTAACAGTGGTGCCGGCCAACTCAGCATGGGTGCTGGCAAGTTAGCTGCTAAGGTTCCAGAACTTACTACTGGTATTGACACTGTAAACAGTGGTTTAGGTCAAGGTGAAACTTACTTGAAGGGCTTAGGCTCATCCGCTGCAGCAGATACCTTCTACATTCCAAAGGAATTCTTGAAGAATGAAATGTTCAAGAAGTCAATGGATGTATACCTCAGCCCTGACAAGAAGTCAGCTCAAATTATCGTAGTTTTCGATTCAAACCCAAGTGCAACTGAAGCTACTAACGAATCACAAGAATTGAGCGCAATGGCTAAGAAGACTTTCCAAGGTACTGCTCTTAAGAATGCTACTGTTGCTATGGGTGGTCAAAGTTCAAAGATTAAGGATACTAAGACAGTTGCTAGTGGCGACTTCCTTAGAACTGCCGCAATCATGTTAATCGGTATCGGCATTGCCTTAATGTTTGTAACTCACTCACTTCTTCAACCAGTTTACATTCTTGGTACTTTGCTTATCGCATACCTTTGCTCACTTTCAATCAACCAATGGATTGTTAAGGCTGTTCTTGGTAGAGACATGCTTTCATGGAACACACCATTCTTCAGCTTTATCATGTTGATTGCCTTAGGTGTTGACTACAGTATCTTCCTCATGACTCGTTATCGTGAACTTGAGACTGAGGGCTACACAACTCCAAGTTCAAGAATCTTGAAGGCATGTGCTATTATCGGTACTGTTGTTGTATCAGCTGCAATTATCTTGGGTGGTACTTTTGCAGCCTTGATCCCATCAGGTATTCCAACCTTGATCGAAGTTGCTTTAACTGTTAATGTTGGTTTGTTAATCTTGGTATTTATCTTGCCAATTACTTTATCAGCCGCAGTTAAATTGACTTATGAAGGCGTCAACTTTGGTAGGTTGTTTAAGAAAAACAATAAATAATAATTAATGAAAAAGACTCTACAAATCCTGTGGAGCCTTTTTTATGTCCATAAGTAAAGAATAATTAATTACTAATAAAATCCGCTCATATCGTCACTATTTGCCTTCATCTGCATGTTATAATTGTTGTTAAAGAACCAAGAAGAGAGGGCTTTATATGACTACGTGTCCAAATTGTGGTCAAGCAATTAATGAAAAGGATAATATTTGTCCAAATTGTGGTTTTAATTTAAAGAAGTACCGTGATAACTTTTTTACAGATCAACATATTAAGACTAAATATGAATCTGACGATGAGGGACAACAAATTATCAGCCGTGCCGCATATCGGGAAGAATTTTATCCTGAAAAGCAAAATACCACTGTTCAACGGATGATCGCATGGGTTAGAAAAAATGCAACTATAGTTTTTCTATTGGGTGTATTTCTGTTAATTTTGATGAGTTTTTCAAGAGCAGCCGGCTGGATTAGTTTTTTAGTCTTAATGATTTGGCTTTATATAGTTTGTGATCGTCAGGAAAAGATCGAGCAATATACAGCCGATAAACGATTAACGCAAAAAATTAATCAGATGGGATCTAAAGTTTTCAATCGGATTGATAAACGTGAAGATCAAATAAAGAAACGTAACGCAGTTTTTGCACAAAACCATCCTCGCGTTGAAAATCAGGTGCGTGAAATAAAAAAGCAAAGACAGAATCGATTTAACTATGTGCAACTATCAGTTATTTTGACAGCATTAATTAGTTTGATTGTACTTTTTACTGATTCAGGTGCCGCTGTTTCAGCTGTCAGTTATACGCAAAAAATGTCGATCTCTAACGTGATTTTTAGCTTGGCAGGAAGACTATTGTCATCTGGTGCTACATCTGTTTATTCAATTGTGCTTTACCTAGTTTGGCTATTTTTATTCCTGTTCCCAATTTTTATTATTTACAACGTATTGAAAAATACGCGAGCTAGTCAGGTTTTAGCCTTTGTTTTATCGCTGATTGAGACGATCTTTTTAATCTATTTAATTTACAAATTATCAAGTTATAGTCGTGCGGCAACTGGTGTCATGAGTCAATTAACCAGTCAGCTGATTACATATGCTGTATCACTTGGAGCATCTACATATTTCTTGATTTTATCCAGTTTTTTAACTACAGCTTTATCAGGATATAACTTAATCGATAAAAAAGAAAAAACTAAACAGTAAGATAAAAGTGTCTGAAATATACCAATATTGTATATTTTCAGACACTTTTTTGGGTTTAGCTATTGCCGGCATATCTGGAATCTTGAGCTTAGGATTAAACAAGAAAAAGATGAGATAAAAAGAAGCAAAAATGCTTCTTTTTTAGTTTGAACTATTCATTACTCTTAGTAACATCGATAACTAAGTGTTCGTTGACAAAGGCCATCATGCCTAAGTCGCTTAATTCACGACCATAGCCAGATTTTTTAACACCGCCAAATGGCAATTCACCTGAAGTAATCCAGCGACCGTTGATAACCGTCATTCCAGTTTCGATTTGTGCCGCTACGTTTTGAGCACGCTTGATATCACTACTGATGACAGATGAGCCTAAGCCATAACTTGAATCATTAGCTAATTCAATAGCTTCATCATCATCTTCAACTACATAGATCTCTGCAACAGGGCCAAATAATTCTTGATCAAAGATAGGGTTGTTTTTATCAATATTAGTTAAAATCATCGGTCTAAAGAATGAACCCTTAGCATCAATTTCTGGGTATTGGTAAAAGACTTTAGCACCGCCATCGATTGCTGATTGAACCTGCTTTTCTAATTTGGTCTTAGTTCTTTGTGAGTTTAATGGTGGTAGGGTTGTACTATCATCAAGTGGATCGCCAGCTTTTAATTCAGAGAAGATACTCTTTAAGTCGTCTAGAACTTCATCATAACGGGATTTTTCAACGATAATTCTCTTAGATGAAGTACATACTTGACCGCCATTATAAGTTCTAGCATCCCTTAAAACATTGCGTAATAATTTTGGATCAGCATCATCTAGTACGATAAAGGCATCATTACCGCCTAATTCCATTGTAGACTTCTTTAAGTTTTTGCCAGCTTCTTCAGCTACAGCACTACCGCCGCGCTCTGAACCAGTTAAGGCAACACCTTGAATGCGTGGATCAGCAATAATATTTGCCAATTGATCATAGCTAAGAAAGAGATTAATCAAACTTCCTTCTGGTGCACCAGCTCTTTTAATAATTTTAGCAATTAACGCAGCTGAGCTTGGAACATTATGAGCATGCTTAAGTAAAACTGGATTACCCACAACGAAGTTAGGAGCAAATATACGTACAACTTGATATACTGGGAAGTTCCATGGCTCACACGCCATGATTACACCAGTAGCTTGTTTTAGATAATATGCATTTCTTAAATCACTTTTAATCGGAGTAGGCTCAAGCATTGCAGCAGCGTTATCGGCATAATAATCACAAATAGAAGCACATAACTCGACTTCTTCTTTTGATTCACGCAGCACTTTCCCCATTTCCAGGGTCATCATCTTAGCTAATTCGTCTTCATGCTCGCGAAAAGCATCAGCAATTTTATGTAAAAACTTAGCACGTTCACTTGGGTCTTCATGACGCCATTTTTTGTATAAAGTATGTGCTAGATTAATAGCTTCTTCTACTTGCTCAGCAGTAGGGTTATCATAGCTAGCAAATTCTTCGTTAGTGTATGGATTAATTGATTGATATTTAGACATTTTATTTTCTCCCGTTCAATTAAAAGTTTATCCGCATAAGCTCTGTTTTTATTATAAAACGTTTACATTAAAAACTCAGCTATTTTACATCGTCTAAATTTTTAATTAGCTTTCGAGCCTTGTTTAGCGTGATATTATTACGATTGATACGGGCAAAAGCACAGGCATCATGCAAGTGCTGGCTAATGATTTCTTTATTTTTATTTTGGGCTATATCATTGACACCTTGTTGCAAAAGAATTCTTGCCATGTAAAAAATTACGTGTTTTTCAGTTCCGATCTTGTAGGCATAACGCAAAAGTGAATTAGATTCTTTGTACATTTCGCGTTGACCATAGAATTCACTGGCATCGCATAAAATGGCAAGGGCATGCAAAGTGGTCAGTGGATTGTTGATTTCAACGCTTTTTATATTTTTGAGTACTTGGCTGTAATAATGCTCTGCTTTTTGCATTTCACCTTGGTTTGCATAAATCTGACTACAACCATTGAGTGCGAGCAAGCGATAGATATCGTTTTTAGGTAAATCTTTAGTTGTCAGAATATTATTGAAATAGAACAAGGCACTCATTTCGTTGCGATCACTTTTCAGAGCATATTGTCCCTGTAAAAATTGATAGTGTACCTGATCTTCTTTACGTTTAAGCGTATCTTCACTAACTTCGGACAATAAGTTCAAAATTTTAGTGTAGTCAAAGTTAATAAATGCAAAATCTGCATCAAATAATAGCTGCGTGATTCGTTGCTCATCACTACGGTTAATAATGTAGCCAACTTCAATTTGCAGACGATCGCATAACTGATTGAGAATTTTTAGGGAAGGTACTTGCCCATTATTTTCAAATTTACTTAAAGTTGATTGCGTACAGATGCCATGACAAAGATCAGTTTGTGATAGTTTCTGTGCTTTGCGTATTTGAATGAATTTTTTAATATCGATTATCATTATTTTTGTCTCTTAATTGTTTGATACAAAAAGTCGAGGGATTCATCAATGTAATCCTGACTATAATCCATGGCATGACCATGTCCTGGAATAACCAATAATTGGACGCCATGATTTTGCTTAGCTAAGAATTTAATAAAATCTAGCGTAGTGGATAATGGCGTCAGTTCATCTGCAGAGTTAATCATCATTAATTTATTTAAATTAGAAAAATCATATGATTGAGCATCAAGCTTTTGTAAAATATCAGATTTATCTGAGCCGGTATAAGTTAAAGTGAAGTATTTGTAAAAGGAGGTTCTAATTTGAGTAGGATCAGTGATACCAAAATCTTCTTTTGCTTGTGGTGAAGGTTTAACCTCCTGATGGTTTTTAATCCAATTAGTGTATTCAACAGGAGCAGACCAAGTTACAGTTGGAAAGCCATACTTACCAGCTACGTATAATGCCATTGTCCCGCCGACGCTAGCACCGATCTGGACTATATTTTTGATATCATCATTATCAGTGTAATCAGAGTCTAATAGCCAATCGACAAAATGAAGTGCATCATCATGAGCAGCTGGGAAATGAGCAGCTGGAGCTAAGCTATAGTTAGGAATAAAAGTCATGAACCCTGCATTAGCTAAATTAATGCCGATCTTCTTAACGTCTTTTTTATCTCCGCGGAACCAGCCGCCACCATGCCAAAAGATTAAAATTTTAGTCTCAGAAGTTGTATCATTTGGGTAGTAGATATCAGCTCCTAATTTTTTATTCTCGTCATAAATAATATTATTTTTAATGACAACCATGATTTGTGTTCCTTTCATTTGTACTATCAAGAATATTATATATTAATTAAAAAGCAGATAAGTTAATAAAGTCTTTTTTAGTTTTTTGATAGAATTAGTGCATTAAAGTTATGAAAGAAGGCGAAAAAGATGCATCATTTGTCAGCTAAGGCGAGTCGAAAATTAATTAATATTGCTACAGTGGTTTGCGGATTAGTAATTATTCTGTTGGTCATCTATTGGTATCGATTAGGGATATTTACTGATCAAGATAAGATGCGTGCTTATTTAGCCAATAAACAAATTGTGGGACCGATTATTTTCGTATTGATCCAGATTGTTCAGGTGGTAATTCCTATTATTCCAGGTGGTGTGTCGCTACTAGGCGGAGTAGTCTTTTTTGGACCAATTGCCGGTTTTATCTATAATTATGTCGGAATTTGTATTGGCTCGATTATTAACTTCTTTTTGGCACGGCACTATGGTCGTCCATTCATTTTGCATATTGTGTCGGAAAAAACGTTAGACAAATATATGAAGTGGACTGAAAATCAGAAGAAGTTTAATTGGTTCTTTGCCATCTGTATTGTTGCACCTGCTGCGCCTGATGATGTGCTTTGTTTGCTTGCGGGCTTAACTAAAATGAAGTTCTGGACTTATTTTTGGATAATTGTTTTAGGCAAGCCGTGGACAATTATTGCTTATAGCTTTGGCTTGCAGTATGGTGCCGAATGGCTGCTGAAGTTGATGGGTAAATAATGCTGGAATCAAAGAGAATATATTTAAGAAGATTTGAAGAAAAAGATGCAGAACAATTATTGAAGTGGGGTAGAAATGCCCGCTATCATAATCTGGCTGCCTTTGAGAATTATCAAAATATAGAAGAAGCCCAGCGGGGTGTAGAGCAGTATATGGCCCGTCCAGAGAGCTATATTATTTGTCTGCGTCAAAATGATCAGACGATTGGCTTGATTGAATTATATGAACGTGGTTTAGATGAACAAAGCGGCTTATTAAAAACAAAAGAAGTTGGCTTTTTGCTAGATCAGGCTTTTGAAGGCCATGGTTATATGACGGAAGCGCTGCGTTTAATTTTAAATTATGCTTTTAAAAAGAAACGACAAGAAGAAATTTGGGCAGGCACTTTTGTAAATAATGAAAAGTCGCAGAAACTGTTGGAAAAACTAGGATTTCAGTATGTTTATACCGTAGATTATTCGCAGATTAGTACACTTTTTTCGTATCAAGAAAAATATTATTTGCTCAAACAAGCAGAATGGCTTAAAATAGACGCAAACATGAAATCCTAAGACTGCTTCAGAGAGTTCACGGTTGGTGCGAGTGAATGGATGTCGTTTCCAGATTTCGTTAAGATGGGCAATTAATAGTTGCACGGTTTGGCGTCGTTATCCGTCTATTAAGAGGTGCAGTTTATATTAGACTGAAGATGGGTGGTACCGCGAAGCTGTGTAAGAGCCGATTCGTCCCAAGCAAGGGATGAGTCGGCTCTTTTTTTGCATTATGGAGGTTTTTTAATGCTTGATATTAAGGTGATTCGTGAGAATCTCGATTGGTCAAAGAAAAAGTTAGCTACACGTGGCATTAAGCCAGAAGAATTGGATGAATTGGTAGAAATCGATGCTAAGCGTCGTAAGGATTTAACCAAGAGTGAACAATTAAAGGCTAAGCGTAATGACGTTTCTAAGCAAATTGCTGAAAAGAAGCGCAACAAAGAAGACGCAAGTGATGCTATTAAAGCTATGCGTGAAGTAGGTAAGGAAATCAAGGATTTAGATAAAGAAGTTGCTGAATTAACTGAAAAGCAAAACTACATTTTGCTTAGATTGCCTAACTTCCCAGCAGATTCAGATCCAATCGGCCCTGATGATAGCTACAACGAAGAAGTTCGTAAGTGGGATGAACCAACTAAGTTCAACTTCAAACCAAAAGCTCACTGGGACATTGGTACTGACCTTGGTATTTTAGACTGGGATCGTGCTTCTAAAGTTTCAGGTGCACGTTTTGTTTACTACATTGGTGCAGGTGCACTTTTGGAACGTGCTGTCTTTAATTTCTTCCTTGATGAAAACACTAAGGATGGCTACACCGAAGTTATTCCACCATACCTTGTTAACGATGCATCAATGCAAGGTACAGGTCAATTCCCTAAATTCCACGAAGATGTTTACACTATCGTAGATAACGACGATCCAGATAAGCCACGTGATTTGACTTTGATTCCAACTGCTGAAGTTCCTTTGGTAAACTATTTTAGAAATGAAATCATTCATGAAAACAAGTTGCCAATCAACGTAACTGCTTTATCACCAGCATTTAGAAGTGAAGCAGGTTCAGCTGGTCGTGATACTCGTGGTTTAATCAGAATGCACGAATTCCGCAAGGTTGAAATGGTTAAGGTATGTAAGCCTGATGAGTCATGGGATGAACTTGAAAAGTTAACTCACAATGCCGAACACTTATTGCAAAAGTTGGGCTTGCCATACCACGTAGTTGCTTTGTCAACTGGGGATGCAAGTTTCACTAGTGCAAAGACTTACGACCTTGAAGTTTGGATGCCTGCACAAGACAAGTATCGTGAAATTTCAAGTTGTTCTAACTGTACTGACTTCCAAGCTCGTCGTGCACAAATTCGTTACCGTGACGAAGATGGCAAGCTTCACTTAGCACACACTTTGAACGGTTCTGGTTTAGCTGTAGGTAGAGCAGTAGCTGCAATTTTGGAAAACTACCAAAATGAAGATGGCTCAGTAACTGTTCCTGATGTTCTTGTACCATACATGAATGGTATGAAGAAGATTACTAAAGAATCAAGTTTGATTTAGTAGAAGAAAATAATTAGAAAAAGGCCTAAGAATTAGCGTTCTTGGGTCTTTTTGTTCGCCCTGAAATAGCAAAAATGCAAAAAATCAAAATTTTTTCAAAAAAATTTTGATGAATTTAAAACTAAAATACAGCAAAAGACGAACTATTTATTTGAAAAGTAATTAAATTAACAAGATATATGAGATTTGAAAAAGACAATATAAATAGTAATTGTTACAACGTTACCTAGCGTTTCATGTTTAATTCGAACAAAAACTAGGATTTGACGAATAAGGATTGACCGTGTAATATATTTAACTGTTGTCGGGTGATAAAGAAATCGCCTGATGGTGAAAAAACAAATCAAAAAAGTTCTTGACAAAGGATTTGAGATTTGATAAAATATAAAAGCCGTCTGGTTCAACCAGACGGAGGTAG
>NZ_JAEHNT010000085.1:0-238 GCF_016742815.1 Lactobacillus sp. A27 | reverse complement strand
GTTATTTTCTCAAAGTTTTGAGGGTGCTACTGTAAGTGGCTTTATTCTAAGCTTAATTGAAACTGCCAAGAGAAATGGCCTTGATCCTGAAAAGTACTTGAATTATTTGCTTCAGAAATTACCGAATGAAGAGATTCTGGATTCGGAAACCCTTGAAGCTTATTTACCGTGGCAAGAGAAGATCCAGAAGAATTGTAAATAAAAGAACTTAAATAACCGTCTCAGTATAACAGTAACT
>NZ_JAEHNT010000084.1:0-76719 GCF_016742815.1 Lactobacillus sp. A27 | reverse complement strand
AAGAATATGCTTTAATTGTGTTGCGCTTCAATGATCAATTGGCCGCTTGGCGTAATGAAATGGACGGTCAAGATTACCGTGTTTTAGCAGAAAACTTGGATCAGCATCGCACCAATATTCATAATTTTTGTTTGTCCGACATCAAGATCATGAATCGTTTAGCTGAAAAAGCGCACCAAGCTCCATTTTCAGTCAGCTCAAAAGATGATCCTGATCGTACTGATTATGGTCAAGCAATCGTGAAGTTTTGTTGTGAGGATGTTTGTGGGGTTGTTAAGTCTAGTAAATAATCAAGTAACTGAGAATTTGTTTTCATGACAGATTCTCAGTTTTTTGCGCTTTCATGGAAAAATCTTCTATACAGAAGATTTCAAGCTTTTTATAGAAAAACCAAATACTATATAAAGTAAGAAAATGAGGTGCAAATATGACGATCGGACAACAACTTAAAAAATCACGACTTTTATTTGGTTTAACACAGGAAGAAATGAGTGCGGGAATTGTCAGTGAATCTTTTTATTCTAGGGTTGAAAGAGACAAGAATGCCATCACTATCAACAAACTAATCGCAATGTTGAATGCTAATAATATCTCTTTGAATGATTTCTTTAAGACTTTTGATAATGAAGGGATGCCAGAACTTAAGCTACAAAGACAAATTTATTCGGCATTTAATGATCGCGATCTTGATCAGCTTCATCAGATAGAAAAAACTCTGTCTTCTAAAAATGATGTATTGTATTTTAAAACTAAGTTGATAATCGCAACATTAGAACATCGTTCAATTAAAATGCCAGATTCAATTCGTAAGCAATTAAAAACTAATTTAATAGATCTTGATCTAAAAGAGCAGGACTTTTGGGATTTGGCAATTAGCGTTCCTTTGTATCAATTTAGTGAATTGACTCCGTTGATGAGTTATATTATTGCTCATTTTTCAAAGCTGGATCTAGATAATTCTCAGGTAGTTATATCATTAATGAACTTATTGATTGGTTATCTTGACCGTGCTTATAGAGAAAAACATCTTGCGGAAGCAAAAAAGACTTTGAATTTTGCTAATAAAATACCTAATGACTTTGAAATTATGTTTCATAAATTAATCATTAAATATTATTCGGCTTTGATAGACAAAAATCTTGAAATGGCTAAAGGCATAACAGATCTTTTACAAATTTGTGGTTATCAAAGATACATTGATATGTTGCCGCAAGCTAATAGAGGATCAAAATGATTGGCGCGCATCTAAAAGAAGTGCGGAAGTCATTACATTTTTCGCAAGAACAGATGACTGAGGGAATATTGGATCGCTCATTTTATTCCCGAGTAGAAAATGATTGTAGTGAAATTAACGTTAATGATTTAGTCAAATTGCTGCATTATCATCGAATTCTGGTAGTAGATTTTTTACGAGGATTTGGGACGACATCAACTGATATTGAAATTTTGCAGAATCGGATTACTACGGCGTATTTAAATGAAGATGTGGTTACTCTGCAAGATCTTTATATTAATACTAAATTCGCTGATGTGAGAATGAAGAAAGTAGTACGGATATTAATTAATCGGTTGAACGGCGTCAACAATTTAGATGAAAGAGATAGAGAATTTAGCTATAGTTTTTTGAACGAAGATAACTGGAATTCTGAGAACCTTTGGTTAGTACTTCATATGCTAGATTTGTATGAATTATCTGATTTAAAGATATTGGTCGAAACTATTTTTCATAAAGTAATTCGTAAAAAAAAATGAACGATCTATGCAACTGGCGGCACAGATCGCTCTTAAGTATTTGGAGATTTGCTGCAAGCGTCAAACTAAAAACAGTGAAATTAAGAATGCAATTGCTTTTTTGCAAAAACTGCCTAAAACAACTAATTTTGCAATTCATAGGATAGCAGCAGAGTATTATAATAGATTAGTTAACCATGATCAAGAAGGTGCTGATAAAATAGCAAACTTATTAGTTAGAAATTAGAGGCAGAAAATGACAATTGGTGAGGCGTTAAAACAAACCCGTTTGCATGCTGGATTGACGCAAGAAGAGATGGCTGCTGGAATTATCTCAGAATCACTTTATTCTAAGGTAGAAAGAGATATTCATGAAATTGATGCGAATTTGTTGATCAGAATTTTATCAAAGCATCATTTTGATGTTGGAAGTTTTTTTAGCCGAGTTAATAATTCTGATAATACAACTGATCCTAATTTTGATTTGATGAATCAAATTAGTTTTGCTCAAAATCGCAAAGATCTGAAAAAGCTAGATGAAATTGCGGCCAAAATAGCAAATCGAGGAAGCACATGTCCGCCTAGTTTCTGGCTTAAGTTTAGACTAGAGGATGCCTATGCCTGGGTACTTCATTCAGACAAATGGATTAGTCCCGAACTGAAGAGAAAGGTAAAGGCAATCATCATGGATGAAGATTGGAACAGGACGGCTTATCATTATTTGAGTCAAGCTGTGATCTTTTTAGATATTGATGATGCCTATCAATTAGTTGATTCCGCATTTTGTTCATATGAGAAAAATCCGGCCACCGATACGTTCACTTTACAGTTTGTTGCGATAATTGCCGTTAATTTCTTGAATTGTTGTTTTCATAAGAATGCTAGTAAAAAATATACCGATCGCGCGATTCAATTTTTACGCGAATTGCCGGTTGATGGAGCTATTGGGATTAATAGTGTGCTCGGCACATATTATGAGGCGGTCTTTGACGGGGATGCCAAAACTGCGAAGGAAGTTATTGATGTCCTAAAAAAGAGTGGTTGTGTCTCGTTAATTGAAGATACTTTTAAAAAGTAGTGCAAACTGTCTAGGTCAAATTTAGGCAGTTTTTTCAATGCACACAAAAAATAAAATCTTTAATTTGGAAGATTTTATGATTAATTGCGTTTCTTTTAGTATCATAGAAATGTTTGTGCTTTAAATTAAGAAAAAGCCCGGTATTCAAAGATAGAAGTAGTATAAGTATCCTTTGTCACTTTGGATACTGAAAATAGGAAAATGAGTTTAGAGAATGAAAAAAATAATCTATTCAGAGAGTTTCATCCAATTAGTCAAATACGTTTTAATTGGGGGGTTAGGGCTAGTTGTTGACTTTGGAGTCTACACGATTTTGACGCATTTCAAGATGAATGTAGAAATTGCTAATATTATTTCCTCAACTTGCGGAATAATTAATAATTTCTTTTGGAATTCGTATACTAATTTCAAGGTACACGACCGACTTTTATTACGGTTCATTTCGTATTTTTTTGTCGGTCAAATCACCACTGTTTTTACCACAGTTTCCTTATTTATCTTTGTTACACAACTAGGTTACCCTCACTTAATCGTGAAGGCGGTAGCGACTTTTGTTGCTACACTAATTCAGTTTATTATTAATAAAATAATTACTTTTAGAAAAGTCGGAAAGTAGAATGAAAAAATTGTCAATTGTGGTGCCGTGCTATAACGAGCAGGAGTCATTACCCCTGTTTTATCCAGCGGTGCAAAAAGTATTGCATGATATGCCAGTCAAAGCCGAGTATTGGTTTGTCGATGATGGTTCTCGTGATCATACCTTGCAGGAGATGCAAAAGCTGCACCAAGAAAATGAAGCCGTACATTATATTTCTTTTTCAAGAAATTTTGGCAAAGAAGCAGCAATTTATGCAGGTCTTAAAGCTGCTAAGGGAGATTATGTAGTCTTAATGGACGTAGATCTACAAGATCCGCCTGAGTTTTTACCGAAAATGTACCAGCTGCTTGAATCTGGTGAGTATGATGCGGTAGGGTGTCGTCGAATTGATCGCACGGGGGAGAGTAAATTTAAATCATTTTTGAGCGATCAATTTTATAAGGTGATTAATAAAATGTCTAAAACCGAGATCGTTTCAGGTGCACGGGATTATCGCATGATGACACGACAGATGGTTAATGCCGTTTTGTCAATACCCGAGTATAGTCGCTTTTCTAAGGGAATTTTTTCCTGGGTTGGTTTTAAAACTAAATATCTTGAATACCATAATGTAAAGCGTGTTGCTGGCGATACTGATTGGACGACCAAGAAGCTATTCAAGTATGCATTAAGTGGAATTGCCGACTTTTCACAAGCACCTTTAAATTTATCAGTTTGGATTGGGATAATTTCCTTTATATTGTCGATTGCTGGTATGATTTTTGTCATTGTCAGAAAAATTATCAATCCAGGATCTAGTATCTTTGGTTGGGCTAGTTTGGTTTCCGTGATTTTATTAATTGGTGGTTTGCAGCTGCTTTGTATCGGAATTATTGGACGCTATATTGGTAAAATTTATTTACAAGTGAAGAATCGACCAATTTATATTATTAAGGAAGAAAAGTAATAAAAGTAGAAGTCAATATAAAAAAGATAGATTGGGATAAAGTAGGCTGGCGTGTTTGCCCTTATATCATTATTTTGCTTGTAATTTATATGATGATCAGGAGTCAAATTTTAACGCATTCAGTTCTTTTAACCAGCGATGCGTTGCTGCATTTCCAGAGACTCTACGATACGAGCATGCAGATTAAGACTGGAAATTTCTCATATTTTCAAACTAATTTTGCCTTTGGTCATTCTGGGAGAATTTTTAATGCCGTATATGGACCGTTTTTAGCCTATGCGGGTGGATTGTTATTGCTTTTAGTTCGTAATTGGTTTAATTTCCAGATTCTAGTAATTTTTATCGTATTTTTAATCGCCGGAATTGGAATGTATCGATTGGCTTTGAAGGCAAAGGTCAATGAAGTTATCGCCATTTTACTTGCTATATTGTATTTGCAATTTGGGATTGTTGCGGGAATTCTGCGTTTCAACTTTATGGCGTGGGGTGCAGCACTTGCTCCGTATGCTATGATGCAAGTACTTTATATGATTGAAGATAAAAAACGACCAATTCATTGGTTGAGTTTAGCTTTAATCATGGCATTGATTGCTCAAGTACACTAGCTATTGACTATTTTCATAGCTTGTACCTTTTGCCATTTATGCTCTAGTTAAAACTGCTGAAAAGAAGCAGATGATTATTGATTTCTTCAAGGCAGTTGGCACAACGCTGGTATTAACAGCTAATATCTGGGGCGCGTTGTTAGTCTTATTTTGGAATAATAAGATTTCAATGCCCAATAGATACAACTTATATTATCATGTCATCAAGTATAAGAAATTCACTAATATTCATGGACTTCTTTTATTCTCGCTGATTTTACTTCTTGTCTTTCAACTGATCTATGTATTGACGCATTTGCGAGAATCGGTTGTTAATACGTTGACTACCTTTGTTGGATTATTCATCTTGTTGATCTCATCGCATCTGATGCCATGGGCTAAGATTCAAGCAGTTTTTCCTAAGTTAACTTCTTCACTGCAGTTTCCTTACCGATTAACAGTGGGTGCATGGCCATTGCTTTTACTGGGAATAGGAATTTCAATGACTAATTTGATGAAGAAAAATATCAAGTTAGTTAACATGTTGGTGATTATTGGATTAGTTTTAGCATTTGCTCAAAACTTTGCTGCTAATTATACGACTAATAGAACTAGAGCATTAGAATTCTTGGATCCACATCACGTAGTAATTATTCAAACTTACAGCAAAATTACGAAACACCGCAAAAAGTTGCAACACATTTTGCGTTATACCAATAATGATCAGCTCTTTGAGGCCATTAACCATACTGAGCCAGATTATATGCCATATACTAAGCATGCTTCAAATGCGACATATCAAAAGAAGATTTTGAATCAAGCTAAGCATTATCATTACTAAGTTCAAGGCAGTAAGCTGATCCTTACTTGGCATAGTAAAAAAGCAAAGCTGAAAACTTTGCCAATTGTGATGTATCATCAATCTCGCTTAACTTTGAATGGGGAGCTCCAAACTAAGATGAAGCAAAATACTATTACGCAGTCAATTATCAAAGCAAGGAAAGGCAAGAATGCCGCTAGTTTGCAGTTTATGACGCCGATTTGGTTTAAAGTATTGCTAGTGATCAGTATTTTGGGTTGGATCGAACTGATTGTGTATGGTATTTTGTGTAAAACAAAGAAAAATTAGCTTAAGATAAACGATTAACAGAATCTATGTACTATTGAAATTTTAGTACATAGGTCTTTTTAATTCACCGTAATAACAACTTTGTTATTTTTCAATTGTTAAATAAGTATTTGATTTATGAGCCATGAAAACGCTATTCTAAATATATAGAGAAAAAGAAAGGCGGAAGTTAAATAATGAAGAACGGTAAATATCAAGTACGCGCACAAGGTCATGGTTCAGAATCAATGCCAATGGCTGTTACTATCGAAGATGATAAGATCAAAAATATTGAAATTGATTCATCCGGCGAAACTAAAGGCGTTGCCGATGAAGTCTTCAACCGCTTGCCCAAGCAAATTATTGATAATCAAACTTTAAATGTTGATGCTGTTAGTGGTGCAACTATTTCAAGTCACGGCGTTGTAGATGGAATCGCACAAGCAATTACTGAAGCTGGTGGGGATGCTACAGAATGGAAGAAGCGTAATAAGCCGGTAGCTGCCAAAGCAACAGATGAAGAAATAACAGTCGACGTAGCAGTTGTCGGTGCTGGTGGTGCCGGTTTGGCTGCTGCAGTTCGCTCAATCCAACATGGTGAAAAAGTTGCTATTTTAGAAAAGTACCCACAAATTGGTGGTAATACTAGTCGTGCCGGTGGTCCAATGAACGCTGCCGAACCTGACTGGCAAAAGAATTTTAAGGCACTTCCAGGTGAAAAGGATACTTTGAAAGAATTAGCTGCAACTCCAATTGATCAAATTGATCCTGAATATCAAGATGACTTTAAGGAATTACAAAAGCAAATTAAAGAATACGTTGATTCAGGTGCAGATTACTTATTTGATTCAACTTTACTTCACGAAATCCAAACTTACTTGGGTGGTAAGAGAACTGACCTTAAAGGAAATGAAATTCACGGTAAGTATGCTTTAGTTCATGAATTAGTAACAAATGCATTGAACTCAGTTAAATGGTTAGCTGATTTAGGCGTTAAGTTCGACAATAGTGATGTAACTGAACCAGTTGGTGGTTTATGGCGTCGTGGTCACAAACCAGTTGAACCGATGGGTTATGCTTACATCCATATTTTAGGTGACTGGGTAAGAGACCACGGTGTTGATCCATATCTTGAAACTCGTGCTGAAAAATTAATCATCGAAGATGGCAAGGTTCGCGGTATAGTTGCTACTCGCGCCGATGGCAGCAAGTTGACTGTTCACTCAAAGGCTGTCATCTTAACTGCCGGTGGTTTTGGTGCCAACACTAAGATGGTCCAAAAGTACAATACTTATTGGCAAAAGATTGATGATGATATTGCTACAACTAACTCACCATCAATTACTGGTGACGGGATTAACTTGGGTCTTGAAGCTGGTGCCGACTTGTTCGGTATGGGCTTTATCCAATTGATGCCAGTAGCTGATCCAAAAACTGGTGAATTATTCACTGGTGTTGTTACTCCTCCGGCAAACTACATTATGGTTAATAAGGAAGGTAAACGTTTCGTTAACGAATTTGCGGAACGGGATGTATTAGCTAAGGCAGTCATTGCTAATGGTGGATTAATCTATCAAATTGCTGATGATAATATTAAGGAAACAGCCTACAATACTACTCAAGAATCACTTGATGCTCAAGTTAAAGCTGGTACTTTGTTTAGAGATGATACTTTGGAAGGTTTGGCTAAGCAAATTGGGATGGATCCAGATGTCTTAGTTGAAACTATTAAGAAGTACAACTCATATGTTGATGCAGGAAAAGATCCAGAATTCCATAAGAATGTATTGGGCTTGAAATGTGAAGTTGCTCCATTCTACGCAACCCCTCGTAAGCCTGCAATTCACCATACTATGGGTGGCTTGGTTATCGATACTAAGGCTCATGTTCTTAACAAAGACGGCAAGATCATTGATGGCTTGTACTCAGCTGGTGAAAATGCTGGTGGTATTCACGCAGGTAACCGTTTGGGTGGTAACTCATTGGCTGATATCTTTACCTTCGGCCGCATCGCTGCTAATACTGCTTATGAAGATATGCCAACGGAGCCAGACGCTACTTCTGGAGCTTCACAGAATTAATTGAGAAAGAAATAATATCAAAACTAAAAGAGTGAGATTTGATTCTTGCTCTTTTTGCGTTTAAAAATCAAATTTTGTGTAAAATAAAGAAGATGAAACGCAGAAGGGATAGATCAATGAAAAAGCTCATCACATTAATATTTCTAGCAATATTTCCATTCACTTGTGGGTTCATGAACATCGCTCACCGCGGCGATAACGAGCAGGGGAAATACGCTGAACACAGCTTTGCAGCATATGATCGTGCCGTTTGCGCACAAGTTGATTATTTAGAATTGGATTTGCAAGAAAGTGCCGACCATGTTTTAGTCGTTAGTCATGATACCAACTTGAGTCGCGTTTTTGGCGTGGATCAATCAATTGAGGAAAATACTTTTAAGAAGTTAACTAATTATCGTAATCAAAGCGGGGAAAGCATTCATTCACTCGAAGAGGTTTTTCAACGCTATCAAAATAACCCGCAAGTGAAGTTTATGCTAGAGCCAAAAGGCAATGGGGAAGATGCTAAAAGAATAGTTAAATTAGTTAATAAGTATCATTTGCAAAAGCGGGTTTTATTTGAATCATTTTCTGATTCAGCACTCAGTAAGCTAGCTCGCTTAGCACCCGAAATTCCGCGCACGCAATTAGCCGGCTCATATAAAGCGATCGGACGCAGTCAGGATTTTGCTGCTAGTTTTTATACTAGTGACGCTGCCAATTATTTACGTGATAAAAACAAGAAATACATGCTATGGGGCGTAAACAGTAGTAAGCAAATGTATAAATTTTTAAATCCTGATAAGGGCGTTACCGGTTTATTGACTGATTTCCCGATTCGTTTAGCCAAAATTCTGCAAGAGAATAATTATTTTCGCATTCACTATCAATCGATAATTTTTCCGACTGAAAAGCTTGCTACTAATCTTAAGTTAAAGAATGGTAATCAAGTGCAGGCTGACCAAGTTAAGTTGGTAAATAATCAATTGTGGTATCATGTTCAACCCAACATGTGGGTGAGTGAGAAAAATCTGTTTCACCATGAGTCTTCAGCTCCTCGTGCTCAAGTAGGTTTGGTTAAAGTTGACAAAGCAACACCGGTTTGGACAGATCTTTCGTTTAAAAAGTCAGCCGGCAAAACCTTGCGTGCCCACAGCCATTGGAACTACTTTGCTATAGCTAAATATCATGGCAAACGTGTTTATAATTTAGGTGGCAATCAGTGGATTAAGTGATGAATACAATACATCTATCTCTTTTTTCTAAAATAAATTCATGTTATAATCGTAACCAAAGCAAGAATCAAGAGGGATCGACTTTATTTACAGAGAAAAGCCAAACAGCTGAGAGGCCAGAAGTTGATTAGTAGCTTGATTAGCTGATTAATTGAAATTAAGTAGGTTAATCCGGACACTTCAGCGCCGTTATCGCTTATAAGAGAAGTACATTTTTGTACTTAACCATAGGTGGTACCGCGGTTAGTAAATCGTCCTAGACAACATTGTCTAGGACTTTTTTATTGGAGGATTTTTAATGACAGATTTAGCACCTAAATACAACCCTAATGAGGTTGAAAAAGGCAGATATCAAACTTGGCTTGATGAAGATTTATTCAAGCCATCCGGTGACAAGAAAGCTCACCCATATTCAATTGTTATCCCACCACCAAACGTAACTGGTAAATTACACTTAGGTCACGCATGGGATACCGCAATTCAAGATACTTTAATTCGTTTCAAGCGTATGCAAGGCTACGACACTCTTTACCTTCCAGGTATGGACCATGCCGGTATTGCTACCCAGGCTAAGGTTGAAGCTAAGCTTCGCAAGCAAGGCAAAGATCGTCACCAAATGGGTCGTGAAGCTTTTGTTAAGCAAGTTTGGGACTGGAAAGACGAATATGCTTCAATTATCAAGGGCCAATGGGCTAAGATGGGTCTTTCACTTGACTACTCAAGAGAAAGATTTACTTTAGACAAGGGTCTTTCAAAGGCAGTTAAGAAGGTCTTCGTCCAACTTTACAAAGAAGGTCTTATTTACCGTGGTGAATACATCATTAACTGGGACCCAGCACTTCAAACTGCTTTGAGTGATATCGAAGTTATTCACAAGGATGACAAGGGTGCCTTTTACCATGTTAAGTATCCATTCGCAGATGGCTCAGGCTATGTAGAAATTGCTACTACTCGTCCTGAAACCATGTTTGGTGATACTGCTGTTGCGGTTGCACCAGGGGATGAAAGATACAAAGATATCGTTGGTAAGGAATTAGTATTACCACTTGTTGGTCGTCATATTCCAATTATCGAAGACCAACACGTAGATCCAGAATTCGGTACTGGTTTAGTTAAGATCACTCCAGCCCATGACCCTAACGACTTCCAAGTAGGTAACCGTCATAATTTGAAGAGAATCAACGTTATGAACGACGATGGTACTATGAATGAAGAATGCGGCAAGTACGCTGGCATGGATCGTTTTGACTGTCGTGAAGCTTTAGTTAAGGACCTTAAAGAAGAAGGCTACTTAATTAAGGTTGAACCAATCGTTCACTCAGTAGGTCACTCAGAACGTTCAGGCGTTCAAGTTGAACCACGTCTTTCAAAGCAATGGTTCGTTAAGATGAAGCCACTTGCTGACAAGGTTCTTGAAAACCAAAAGACTGATGGCAAGGTAAACTTTGTTCCAGATCGTTTCGAAGGTACTTTGGACCACTGGATGGAAGATGTTCATGATTGGTGTATTTCACGTCAATTATGGTGGGGTCACCGTATTCCAGCTTGGTACAACAAGAAGACTGGCGAAACTTACGTAGGTGAAGAAGCTCCTAAGGATATCGAAAACTGGGAGCAAGATCCAGACGTACTTGATACTTGGTTCTCAAGTGCATTATGGCCATTCTCAACTCTTGGCTGGCCTGATACTAATTCAGAAGACTTCAAGCGTTACTTCCCAACTAATGCGTTAGTAACTGGTTACGACATCATCTTCTTCTGGGTATCAAGAATGATGTTCCAAAGTCTTCACTTCACTGGCAAGCGTCCATTTAACGATGTTGTTTTGCACGGTTTAATGCGTGACGAACAAGGACGCAAGATGAGTAAGTCACTTGGTAATGGTGTTGACCCAATGGACGTAGTAGACAAGTATGGTGCTGACGCTCTTCGTTGGTTCCTTCTTAACGGTACTGCTCCTGGTCAAGATACTCGTTATGATCCTAAGAAGTTGTCAGCAGCTTGGAACTTCATTAATAAGATTTGGAACGCAAGCCGTTTCGTAATTATGAACTTGCCTGCTGATGCTAAGCCTGCACACATGCCAGATGTAAGCAAGTTTGACTTGTCAGATAGATGGATCTTTGATCGTTTGAACCACACTGTTAGTGAAGTAACTCGTTTATTTGATGAATATCAATTTGGTGAAGCAGGCCGTGAAGCTTACAACTTTATCTGGAATGACTTCTGTGACTGGTACATCGAAATTTCTAAGGTTGCTTTGAATGGTGACGATGAAGAATTAAAGGCAAGAAAGCAAGAAAACTTAATTTGGATTCTTGATCAAATCTTACGTTTGATGCACCCAATTATGCCATTTGTTACTGAAAAGCTTTGGCTTTCAATGCCTCACGAAGGCAAGTCAATTATGGTAGCTGAATACCCAACTACTCATAAAGAATTTGAAAACAAGCAAGCAGATAGTGACATGGCCTTCTTAATTGAAATTATTAAGGCTGTACGTAACATCCGCATGGAAGTTAATGCTCCAATGTCTAGCCAAATTGATATTATGATTCAATTAGATGATGAAGCTAACAAGCATGTTTTGGATGAAAATGCTGACTACGTTGAGAACTTCTTACATCCAAAGGAATTAACTGTAGCTGCAGAAATCGAAGCTCCAAAACTTGCTAAGACTGCCGTTATTCCAGGTGCACAAATCTTTGTTCCATTAACTGAATTAGTTAACGTTGATGACGAATTGGCTAAGATGGAAAAAGAAGAAAAGCGTCTTGAAGACGAAGTTCAACGTGCCGAAAAGAAACTTGCAAACAAGGGCTTTGTTGACCATGCTCCAGAAGCTGTTGTAAACAAGGAAAAGGAAAAGAAGGCAGATTACGAAAGCCAATTGGCTGGTGTTCGTGAACGAATTCAAGATTTGAAAGAGAGTAAATAATTGAAATTTACCAATGCTGAAGAGGTAATCCATTATGTATATTCATTGCCTCATTTGCATCCTAAGAATGATTTATCTTTTATCAAGAAGTTGCTCCAGCAATTAGGTAATCCGCAGGATCAGGTAAAAGCGATTCATATTACGGGAACCAACGGTAAAGGGTCAACATCATACTACTTAGCAAATCTATTAAAAAAGGCCGGTCAAAAGACTGGCCTTTTTGTCTCACCTTATGTTTATCAATTTAATGAACGAATTCAATTAAATAATCAAGATATAAGCGATGAAGATTTAGTTAATGTAGCTAATAAGGTTCAAGCTTCTTTTGAAGAAATTAAGCAAGAAGATAAAGAATTTTCGTTAGTTACATTTGAGTATGAAGTTGCGATGGCCTTTGTTTATTTTGAACAAGAGCATTGTGATTATGCCGTGATTGAAGTCGGAATTGGCGGCGAGCATGATAAAACTAATGTGATTGTCCCAGAGGCAAGCATCATTACTACGGTAGGATTAGATCATGAGAAGATTATTGGACCGACAATTCAAGATATTGCGCGAGAAAAGAGTGGCATTATCAAGAAAAATCGTCCAGTAGTATTAGGGAATGTTCCTGATGATGTTCTGCCTATTTTGGTGAAAAAGGCAGATATAGAGCATGCACCACTTTTCCGATTAAAGCATGATTTTGCAATTACAACGCAAGATGGAGCGTTGAAGTATACAGATGATAAACGCAGTATTTCTTTTGATTTTCGTCCGCAGGTAGAGGCCTATGATATTGCTGTAGCCGTTAAGACCTTTTTACTTCTTAAATTGAAGCTAGATAATCAAGAGATAGCAGCTGCAATTGATCAAACTCAGATTCCTGGACGTTATCATATTTTGCAAAAAGAACCATTAATCATTTTGGATGGAGCTCATAATATTCAAGCAATGTCCAATTTGCTGGAAGTAATTCATGCCGAAGCAAAAAAACGGCATAGCCATGTTTATGCTTTAGTGACCATGATGAAAGATAAAGACTTAGAGCAAGTTTTTAATTTATTTAACCAAGATGATCAAGTGTTATTAACAACATTAGATTATCCTCGTGTTGCTAAAGAAAATGATTTTCCCATTGATGTCCAAAGACGATATAATTATGAAGGAGATTATCGGGAAGGCTTTGCTAAATTAAAAGAGAAGATGAATGCCAGCGATATTCTGCTGGTGACCGGATCGTTTTATTTAGTAAGTGCAATTTTAAATTGGAAAGGAAAAGGCAATGCAGGTTAAAGGGATAAACGATGATATTCAAGGCATTATCTTTGATATGGATGGTCTATTGGTTAATTCTGAAGAATTGTATTGGAAGGCTAATATCCAAGCTGCAGAAGAAGAAAAACTTGGGACGCCTAGGGATGCATATTTAAAGTTAACTGGTGCAACTGTTAAAGAAATGCAGGATTTTTATCATAAATATTTCAAAACTGATGCTGATCGTGACCGATTTATTAAAAGAACCGATGATTTGGTTTGGCAGTGGACCGATGAAGGAAAATTAAAGTTACGTCCTGGTGTTCAAGAAGCATTAGATGAATTTAAAAATCGTGGCTTGAAAATGGCAATTGCTTCAAGCAACTACGAAGATGTGTTGCAACACTTTTTGTGGGCAACAGGGATTAGAAATTATTTTGATTTTCATCTAAGTTATTTAGATGTGCAAAAGGGACACATTAAAGCTAAACCGGCACCAGATATTTATTTAGCAGCTACTAAAAAAATGAATCTAGCAAAAGAAAATATTTTGGTTTTTGAAGATTCATCAACTGGTGTCCAAGCTGCGAAAAATGCAGTCTTAAAATGTGTAATGGTGCCAGATCTAATGGCTCCGACTGACCAAGACAAACAGAATGCTATAATGATTTGTCAAAACTTTTTTGATTTTCTTAAAAAAATTTAGCTCTTTTTTGCGTATTAAGTAATGAAGGGAGAAATTTTTATGATAGAAATAAACTCAAATCATTACTTTGTAAATACAGACCTAGAATTACTAGCTAAGTTATTTGAGCAGTTCAAGGATAAAGGAATTAGAACTTTTGAAGAGTTAGAGTCTTTTTTAAGAAAAAGAGATTTTAATTCCTTCGATGATATAGTTCAATTCATAACAGGTTCAAGTTGCCCCAGCAATTTGGCGATTACGGCTGAAGAGGTAATGGATCGCCTGCGAATGGCGTCATCTAAACGCAAACCTGTTTTAACCTCAAGTGTTGAAGTTGGGACATATTTAGCTGATAAATTAGTAGGTCACAAGCAAGAAGAGCTTTGGGCATTATATGTCGATAATGGAAATCGAATTGTAGCTGAGAAAAAGATTTTTCAAGGCACGTTAAATAAATCAGTCGCACATCCGCGAGAAATTTTTCGCTGGGCCGTAATCTATGACTGTTCGGGGATTTTTATTGCTCATAATCATCCTAGTGGTAAATTAATGCCGTCTTCCAACGACTTTGAATTAACTAAAGATCTATATCGGGCGGCAAAAATGATGAAAATTGATCTTTTAGACCATTTTATTGTGGGACAAGGACAATATTTGAGCATGCGTGAAAAAGAATTGTTTTAAACTTCTTTAAAATTTGCGTGAAAATCACCTTTAAAGTTATAGTATGCTATAATTATTCAAGATTTAGAGACCGCAACAATTAAGGAGAGATTTTTGTGTTTGGATTAGGTACAAAGAATATTGGTATCGATTTAGGTACAGCCAATACACTTGTTTACATGGAGGGTAAAGGAATTGTTTTAAGAGAACCTTCTGTAGTAGCAAAGAATACACATACAGGTGAAGTAATCGCAGTTGGTTCAGAAGCCAAGGAAATGATTGGTAGAACCCCAGGTAGTATTGTAGCTATCCGTCCAATGAAGGATGGGGTTATTGCTGATTACGACACTACTGCTGCTATGCTTAAGTACTTTATGGAAAAGACTGTTGGCAATTCTAAGCCTTCAGTAATGATTTGTGTTCCTTCAGGTGTTACTGAAGTTGAAAAGCGTGCTGTAATTGATGCAGCTAGAGTAGCTGGTGCTCGCGAAGCTTTCGTGATTGAAGAACCATTTGCTGCAGCTATTGGTGCAGGCCTTCCAGTTATGGATCCTACTGGTTCAATGGTTGTTGATATCGGTGGTGGTACTACTGATGTTGCTACTATTTCATTAGGTGGTATTGTTTCATCAACTTCAATTCGTCAAGCTGGAGATAAGTTTAACAATGCAATTATTAATTACATTCACTCCAACTTTAACTTATTGATTGGTGAAAGAACTGCTGAAGATATTAAGATTCAAGTAGGTTCTGCTTCAATTGAAAAAGCTAAGGAAATTGAAGCTATGAATATTCGTGGTCGTGATTTGGTTACTGGTTTGCCAAAGTCAATTGATATCAACGCTGAAGATATCGCTAAGGCTATTCAAGATGTTGTTCAAGACATCATCGTTGCAATTAAGGAAACTTTAGAACAAACCTCTCCTGAAATTGCTGCCGATGTTATCGACCACGGTATCGTTTTAACCGGTGGTGGTGCATTGCTTAAGAACTTGCCAGAAGTAATTTCTGAAGCAACTAAGGTTCCAGTATTTATTGCACAAGATCCACTTGATTGTGTGGCAATTGGTACTGGTGAATCACTCAAGAATATTGAAGTAATGCGTAGAAGTCGCAAATAATAAAAAAGCCGGCTATGGCCGGTTTTTCTTTAGGATCAATTCTTAATGAAAAAATTTCTACAAAATAAAAAGTTATTATCAACATTTATTGTAATTATTGTCATTTTTGCCGTTTTAGGTGGGAGTGTTAGTTTACGTAATAAACGTAATGCTCCATTGCTTGTTCAAAGCTTAGGAAATGATATTGTAGCCTTAGGATCTAGAATTATTGATGTTCCGGTAGGTTTTATTTCTGGTGGTTTGAATAATGCACATGAGATTTTAAATGCACAAGATGAGAATAACCATCTGAAGCGCCAAATTACTAATTTAGGTCAAACTAAGGTCCGTAATGCCAGCTTAGAGAAAGAAAATCGGCAGTTAAAAGCAGCATTGAATTTGAAAGATACTTTAAGTGGTTATATTTTGATCAATGCTTCAGTTATTTCTCGTGCTCCAGATACCTGGTCAGATCTACTTACAATTAATAAAGGTAGTTCTTCAGGTATTAAGAAGAATATGGCTGTAATGTGTGGTGGTGGAGTTATTGGACGAATTGTTGAAGCTAATGCCGCTTCTTCAAAAGTCGAATTGATCACTACTACAGATGAATCGGCTAACCGTTTTTCTGTTCAAGCAGATGTTGCTAATGGCAAGACCGTTCACGGGATCATTACTGTTACAGCTAATAACCAATTAGCCTTTACTCAGGTAGTTGATGGCCGCAAGTTAAAGGCCGGCACTAGAGTTTACACGAGTGGTATGGGTGGTAATTCGCCTAAAGGACTTTTAATTGGTACTGTTACTCAGACTACCCGTGATTCATTTGGTTTATCTGATCAAATTAGAATTAAACCAGCAGGTGATATTAGCGATCCGTCAGTTGTTACAGTTATTGAAAGACAGGTGGCTAACTAATGTCTATTTTTCGTAAATGGGTTTTAGCAATTGGACTTTTTGTTGCCATTGTTGTAGATGGTGTTTGTTCATTTTATTTGCATCAATTTATGGATTATGGAAGTTTTGGTGCCGCTAGTCTAATTTTACCGATTAGTGTAATGCTGATTGGACTTTTTGATGACACCAATGAAAATGAAATTTGGCTGGCCCTAGGCACGGGAATAGTTGCTGACATTTACTTTTATGGCTTTATTGGAGTTTATGCAGTTTTCTTACCCCTCAGCTGCTGGATTTGTCAAAAAATTGCTCGCTTTTTACCAGAAATATTTTGGGCAAGACTAATTGTAGTTTTATTAGGAACGACAATTTTTGTAGCATATAGTTGGCTGATCTTTAACATGATAGGAATAGCTACGACGTCGATTCATGGCTTATTAATGAGTCTATTAGTGAATCTAGGATGGACGGCAGGATTCTTCGTTTGTTTATACTGGATTTGGGGTAACCTAGCACAAGATTATCCGTTCTTAATTGATTTAAATGCTTATCGTGTATAAAAATAAAAAGAGACGAGAAAAATTTTTCTCGTCTCTTTTTTAAAACATTCCTGCTCCGGCCATTGCACCGACAGCACCAGCAACAACTGCGGCTAATGTAATAACTGCCATTAACCAAGCCATTACAATTGTCAATTTTTGAAAACCAGATTTCTTCTTCTTTTTTCGTGCCATAAAAAGCCCTCCTACTTGAACAATATTTTATGCTTATTAATAGTTTTTTTCAAATGAATTGTAGTTTAGAATAAAAAGGATGGAGGATCTTTTATGCTTTTTATTTTCTTAATACCAGTTATCGGTTTGGTAGCAGCTTTTTTAATTAATAAAATTTTCCCACATGCTCAGTTTAGAGGCTATGATGTTTTGCCTTTTTTCTTGTTTGCCGCATGCAATTTAGCCACTACACATGCTAACTTGCCTTCTTTTTTACCATATGGATTTTTATTTTATTTTATCTTAGTTGTTATTGTGTCTTTAAACGATGCAATTAAAAATAAAAATATTTCATTAGGTAAAACGATTCGCAAGTTATGGGATTATTTAGCTGCTTGCAGTTGTTTTTGGTATCTTGGTTCGTTAATTTTAATGTTTGCTTATTAATTTAGTTACTAATTTTTTAATAAAGTAAAAATCATTTGTATATGCAAAAGCCGCAAAATTATAATATTTTGCAGCTTTTTTAAATTTTATAAAATAAAAAGATAAATAAGCATAAAAATATGTATTTTTTTCCAGAGTTTGTGGTAGAGAGTGGTGAATTGTGGTAAATTATTTAGTGGAAGGGGGCTAGACCATGTTCATGGGTGAATATCACCACAATCTTGATAGCAAGGGTCGCCTAATTATACCAGCGAAACTTCGCAATCAAATTGGAAATAAGATGGTATTTACTCGAGGAATGGAAGGCTGTATTTTTGGCTATTCGATGGAAGAATGGCAAAAGATAGAAGCCAAATTAGCAAAACTTCCGTTGACTAAGAGGAATACGCGTAAATTTATGCGTTTATTCTACTCTGGTGCGATGGAAAGTGAGTTCGATAAGCAGGGGCGTGTCAATTTTACATCGACATTAAAAGCTCATGCTGGACTTACTAAAGAATGTGTCATCGTAGGAGTTTCTGACCGAATTGAAATCTGGGCTAAGGAACGTTGGGATAGCTTTGAGGAAGAAGCTAACGAAGACTATGATGATATTGCTGAAAATTTGGACGACATTGAACTATAAAACTATGAAATTCAAACACACCAGTGTACTCTTACACGAAACTATAGATAATTTAAAACCAAAAAACGGTGGTCTTTATGTAGATGCAACTTTTGGCGGCGGTGGGCATGCCAAGTATTTGTTAAGTAAAATTGAAACTGGTACGTTAGTCGGTTTTGACCAAGATGAATATGCGATAAAATCGGCAGAGTTGAACTTCGCTGATTTATTGCAGCCAGATAGTGAACCTAAATTGAAATTAGTACATGACAACTTTAGTAATCTGGAGCAGGATCTAGTTAAGCTGGGTTACGCAGATGGAATAGATGGCATATATTACGATTTAGGTGTTTCATCACCTCAGTTTGATCAAGCTGATCGTGGCTTCTCATATCGTTATAATGCAAGGTTAGATATGAGAATGGATCAAAGTCAAGATACGGATGCATATCAGTTAGTTAATACTTTAAGTCAAAAAGAGCTAGCAGATATTTTATATCAATATGGAGATGAAAAATTCTCCCGGCAGATTGCTCATAGGATCGTAGAAAGACGTAAGGATAAGCCAATTGTGACAACCTTTGAATTGGTTGACATTATTAAAGAGGCGATTCCCGCGTATGCACGAAGGACTGGAGGACATCCAGCTAAGAAAAGCTTTCAAGCTTTACGAGTTGCTGTTAATCACGAACTTGATGTTTTACAGGCTTCACTTGAAGAAGCTATTAAGATTTTAAGACCTGGTGGCAGAATTAGCGTGATTACCTTTCAGTCCCATGAAGATAAAATCGTTAAAAAGATTTTTAAGAAGTATTCAGAGGTTGAGGTTCCAAGAGGAATGCCCTTTGTGCCAGACGATATGAAACCAACACTTCGTTTGGTAAATCGCAAACCGATTATTGCTTCAACTTCCGAGTTAGAAAACAACAACCGCTCACACAGTGCAAAACTACGGGTTGCAGAGAAGTTATAAAGAGGAAAATGCTATGGCTGACAGCTCAGCAAGAAAAATTGAATATGAACCTAGAAAACAGAATGGTTCGCAGAAACGTCAACGAATTACCCTTGATCCGCATAAAGTTCCTTACAATATTTTAGAGAAGACTTTACTAGCAATAGGAAGTATCGTCACCTTGGGAATGATGATCTTCTTGGTTTCTTCTAGTATTTCTGCAACTTCGGCTCAACATGAGCTAAGTCAAACTCAGCAGACAGTTGCTAAGGAACAGAATAGGATCACCGATTTACGTCAAGAAATTGGTGAGTTAACTTCTACTTCACGCTTAAACAAGATTGCGCGTGAAAAAGGATTAACTCTGATTAATAAAAACATTAGGACAATTCGCTAATGAAAAAAAACAGTAATTTAAAATTACAAAAATCCAAAGCCCACAGCTACCGCTTTACAGTGGGGAGATTTCTCCAAGTAGCTGTCGCTTTGGTTTTTCTTGTATTTACGGCTAGATTTTTATATATAGGTATATCCAAAACAGTTAATGGGCAGAACTTATCCGCACGTACCAAGCAGCTTTATAAGCGTAATCAAGTTATTAAAGCAACACGTGGTACGATATATGATCGGAATGGATTAGCAATTGCGGAAGACTCACATTTATATACTATTTACGCGATTTTGGATAAGTCGTCAATTAATTACAAAAATAAACCAGAATATGTGGTTAATAAAACTGAAACTGCAGAGAAGCTATCAAAGGTTTTACCACTATCTGCGGATAAGATTTACCAATATTTGAATCCCAAGCATAAAGCTTTCCAAGTTCAATTTGGTAGCGGCGGTAGCGGCCTAACTTTAAAGCAGAAGAAACAGATTGAAGCCATGAAATTGCCTGGTATTAAATTTGTAGAGACGCCTTCTCGTTTATATCCAAATGGTAATTTTGCTTCGCATATTGTGGGATTAGCTCAACCAGAGTATGACAAAAAGACTAATAGTGAAGCATTAGTTGGTACTATGGGGTTAGAAGCCTACTTTAACAATACTTTGACTGGTAAAGATGGTTATCGCATTTCAACAGTAGATGCTACTGAAAATCAATCACCTAACCAAAGTCAGGTTTATAAACCAGTTGAAAATGGTAATAACTTGTATTTGACATTAAATTCACAATTACAAAGTTATTTGGAGACAAAACTAACTGAAGTTCAGAAGGCTTATGATCCTACTTCTATTACCGCAGTAGTTGAGGATATGAAGACAGGAAAAATTTTAGCTGCTTCACAGCGTCCAACTTTTAATCCTCAAACTAAGAAGGGCTTAACTAAGTCATATCGAAATATTTTAGTTCAAGATACATACGAACCAGGTTCTGTGTTTAAGGTGTTGTCATTTGCGGCTGCAGTAAACAGTGGTAATTACAATCCTAATGAATATTATCGTTCAGGTTCAGTAAGTATTGGTGGCTCGACAATTCATGACTGGCTTACTTCGGGTTGGGGTACCATTCCTTTTTCACAA
Organism: Lactobacillus sp. A27; assembly: GCF_016742815.1. Classification (NCBI taxonomy): domain Bacteria; kingdom Bacillati; phylum Bacillota; class Bacilli; order Lactobacillales; family Lactobacillaceae; genus Lactobacillus; species Lactobacillus sp. A27. Next base: position 55,620 of record NZ_JAEHNT010000084.1, on the reverse strand, counting down.
GCTTTTGAAAGATCAAGTAATACCGGTTTCGTTAAGTTGGAACAAAAGATGGGCTCAAAAACTTGGAAAAAGTACCTTAAGAGGTTCCATATTGGTGAAAAAACTGGTATAACTCTTCCAGGTGAACAACCAGGCTTCATTTCATTTAAGACTTCAGTTGACCAAGCGGTAACTGCATTTGGTCAGGGGGTTAACGTAAATGTAATGCAAATGATGCAGGCCTACAGTTCCTTGGGGAACAATGGTCAAATGGTTAAACCACAATTAGTTGATAAAGTTACTGATTTTAATGGTAAAACAATAAAGGGTTACCAAATTAAAAAAGTCGGTACGCCAATTTATTCTGCTAAAACTAAACGAGTTGTTTTGGCTAATATGAGAAAAGTTTTGAATAAACAGTCAGGTACTGGTAATGCCTACAAGATGGGCAATGCAGATATTGCTGTTAAGACCGGTACGGCTCAAATAGCTAATCCAAAAGGTGGCGGCTATCTTAAGGGCGATAGTAATTACATCTTCTCGGTTGTAGGTGTTTACCCTACCAAGGATCCTAGATATTGTATTTACCTAACTATCAAGCAACCTCATTTGGCTGGGACAACAGCTGAAAAGATTTTAGCTTCTATCTTTAAACCAATGATGAGTCGAATTATTACAATGGCTAAAAGTGATAATTCAACCACGACTGTTAGTGTTCCTAATTTCAAGAATATGACAGTTGCTCAAGCTTCAGCTAAAGCTAAGCAAGTTGGTCTTAACTTAGTTAAAGTAGGTGAAAAAGATAGAATTACTGCTCAAGGAATTAAGAGCAGTGAGAAATTGGAGTCTGGGGACAAGATCTTTGTATATACCTCAGGTAAAATAAATTGTCCTGATATGAAGGGGTGGAGTTTTAATGATTTACATCAATTCTCTAATGTATCAGGTATTAAATTAAGCATAAAGGGAACCGGAACTGTTACCAGCCAAAGTGTGGCCAAGGGAGCAGAGTTAAAGTCTGGAGAAAAAATAAAAGTTAATTTAAAGGAGTAGCATAGGATGAGTATTATGCAAGCAAGTTTTGTTGCTTTAATTAGTTCATTAATTTTGACGGTAATTTTTTTACCGTTGTTAATTAAGTTTATGCATTCGCATCATGAAGGACAGGAAATTCGTGATGAAGGGCCAAAATGGCACCAAAAGAAATCAGGAACTCCTACAATGGGAGGAACAATTTTTGTTATTGCAGCAGTAATTTCTGTTATCTGGGTTGCTGCATGGCAACATAGCTTGAACAAAGTTGTTTGGATTTTAGTAATCAGTCTTTTAGGTTACGGTATCATTGGTTTCCTTGATGATGGAATCAAGCTGTATTACAAAAGAAATTTGGGTTTAAGAGCATGGCAAAAACTTGCTTTACAAATTATTATTGCCATTGTGATTGTATTAATTGCTTCAAGCGATCACTTTAATTTTGGTTTATACATTCCATTTGCTGGAGTTGTTCATAGCGTAGCATTATTTGTAATCTTCATTATTTTCTGGTTAGTTGGCTTTTCTAATGCTGTTAACCTTTCAGACGGTTTGGATGGCTTAGCTACCGGGTTATCTGTAGTAGCCTATGGTACATATGCTTATATCGCATTTAAACAAAAGAATTTGGCTATTTTAGCCTTTTGTATGAGTGTAATTGGCGGTTTGATTGCTTTCTTTATTTTCAACCATAAGCCTGCCAAAATCTTCATGGGGGATGCAGGCTCACTTGCATTAGGTGGTGGTCTTGCTACAGTAAGTATTATGCTTAATAGACCATGGTCACTTTTGTTAGTGGGTATTGTATTTGTATGTGAAACTGCTAGTGTAATTATGCAGGTTATTTCTTTCCAAACTACTGGTAAGAGAATTTTTAAGATGACTCCTATTCACCATCATTTTGAAATGTTAGGCTGGTCAGAATGGAAAGTGGACATTGTTTTTTGGATTGTTGGTTTAGTAGGTAGTATTTTATATTTAGCAATTTGGGGATAAAAATAAAAAAATGAAGGATATTAAAACTTATAGTAATAAGAATATTTTAGTTTTAGGTTTAGGTAAAAGTGGATTTGCAGTTAGCGAATTACTTTTAAAATTAGGTGCTAAATTAACCTTGAATGACAAGGCTGATCTTGATAAAAATGAAAAAGCACAAGAGCTAAAGGCTAAAGGCGTTCATGTAATTGGCGGACATCACCCAGTTGATTTACTTGAAAAAGAACATTTTGATTATTTAGTTAAAAATCCAGGTATTCCATATGAGAATCCAATGGTTAAAAAAGCTGAAGAACTAAATATTCCAATTATTACAGAGCCTGAAATTGCTTTAAGTTGTAGTGATGCTCCTTATGTTTGTGTAACAGGTTCAAATGGTAAAACTACCACTGTGATGCTCACTCAAAGAATTTTGGATCATCATTTACAAAAATCAGGTCATCATGCCTATGCAGTAGGTAATATTGGTGTGCCAATTTCTGAAGTAGTACCTAAGGCAACTAAGGATGATATCTTGGTAGTAGAAATTTCTAGTTTCCAATTACTTGGCGTAACAGATATTGATCCTAAGGTGGCTGCTATTGTCGACATTTATAATAATGTTCACTTGGACTATCACAAGACCTTTGAAAATTATGTAAATGCTAAGTTGAACGTTACTAGAACTCAAAATAGTGATGACTACTTTATTGCTAACTTTGATCAAAAAGATATTTTAGCTAAAGAAAAAGAAGTAACACCTGCTAAGATGCAAACTTTCTCAGAAACAGATTCTAATGCAGATTACTTTATTGGTGATGAATATCTTGAGAGTCACAATGAAAAGATCATGAAGATTGCAGATATCAAATTACCAGGTATTCATAATTTACAAAATAGCTTGGTTGCAATTGCAATTTCAAAGATTATGGGTGCAGATAATGATGATATTGCAGCGGTTTTGAGTACTTTCACTGGTGCTAAGCACCGTTTGCAATATGTAACAACTCTTGATGGACGCAAGGTTTATAATGATTCTAAGTCAACTAATATTGAAGCAGCTACAGTTGCTATTCCTGCATTCAAAGAACCAGAAGTTTTAATTGCAGGTGGTCTTGATAGAGGATTCTTGTTTGATGATTTAGTACCATTGTTCAAGAAGCATGTTAAATCTATTGTTCTTTATGGAGAAACAAAATATCTATTAGCTGATGCTGCTAGAAAAGCTGGCATTAAAGATATTGTAATTGTTAATACTCTTCAAGAAGCTGTTCCAAGAGCATATGAGTTAAGTGAACCTGGCGACGTATTATTGTTCTCACCAGCTTGTGCTTCATGGGATCAATTCAGAACCTTCGAAGAACGTGGCGATTACTTTGTTAGATTTGTTAAGGAATTAAAGACTAAATAAAAATGAGAGTTATATTTACAGGCGGCGGCACTGGTGGCCACATTTATCCAATTATGGCAATTATTGAACGTTTGAAAGAACGTGGAATTAGCAAAAATGATGAAATTCTATTTGTCGGAACTAAAAAAGGATTGGAATCTAAAATTGTTCCTGCAGCTGGTGTTAATTTCAAAACAATTAACATTCAAGGATTTAATCGGAAGCATCCGTTGAAAAACTTTGAAACCATTAAATTGTTTTTACAAGCTACCAAGAGTGCACGGAAGATTTTAAAAGAATTTAAGCCTGATGTCGTTTTGGGTACAGGTGGTTATGTTAGTGGAGCTATGGTTTATGAAGCAGCTAAAATGCATATTCCAACTATGATCCATGAATCCAATTCAGTTGTTGGTTTAGCTAACAAGTTTTTAGGCCACTATGTTGATCGCATTTGTTACACTTTTGACGATGCTGCAAAAGAATTCCCTGAAAAAAAGAAGCTAGTTAAAACAGGTAATCCAAGATCACAACAGGTTTTGAGCTTACATGAAGAAAAGATTGATATAAAGAAGAAGTGGGGACTTAGTTCAGAAATGCCAACTGTTTTAGTTTTTGGTGGTTCCCGTGGTGCTTTAGCTATCAATCGAATTATGCTTAAGTCATTAATGAATTTAAAGACTAAGCCATACCAAATTATTTGGGCTACAGGTACTTACTATTTTGATTCAGTTCAAAAGAAGTTAGAGAACGTAGATATTGGTAATAATATTAAGGTTTTGCCATACATCAAGAACATGCCCGGTTTATTACCAGAAATGACTTGTGTTGTTTCAAGATCTGGAGCAACAAGTATTGCAGAGTTCACTGCATTAGGTGTACCTGTAATTTTGATTCCAAGTCCTAATGTAACGCACAATCACCAAATGAAGAATGCATTAGATTTAGAGAAGGCTGGCGCAGCCTTGGTCATCCCAGAAGATGATCTTAACCCTAATAATTTTGTTTCTTCAATTGATCATATTTTGCTTGATGAAAAATACGCTAAAGAAATGAGTCAGGCTTCAAAGGCATTAGGTGTACCTGATGCATCTGATCAAGTGATTAAAGTGATGGAAGAGATTTCACGCTAGGAGGCCGGTGAGGCAGATGGCAAAGAAACCAGTAACGAGGATTGATCCAAGAAAAGAATTATCTCCTTATTTGAATCATGAATTCAATCAACAAAAAAATAGTCGTAAATCGCAAGCCAAGATTTCTGCCTCACTTTCTAGTTTACAGGCGGAAAGACGACGGTCACTAAGACGGCGGCTTGGTTTAATAATGTCAGTTTCAGTTTTGGCGATTGCTGGGCTAGGCTATTATATTTCTCCCTTGGCCAATATAAGTACGGTTAAGGTGATTGGTGCTTCGGATTTACCAATTAAAGGAATCGTGAAGGCATCTAAGATCAAAGCCAGTGATAAGGTTTTTGATTATTTGTTTCAACAAAAAGATTTGAGCCAAAAATTATCTAAGAAGTATCCTGAAATAGAAAGTGCCCAAGCACATTTAGGTCATGTTAACCAGCTCATATTGCAAATTAATGAACGTAAAACCGTAGGCTATTTAAAAGATGGCGATGATTATCGTAAGATTTTAAGTAATGGCAAGTTAGGCAGTACTGCAATTACTTGGGCAAAAGTCGATCAAGATAAACCTATTTTTGTTGGCTATAATAAAGCAACTTCTTTAAAAGAAGATTTAAACTTATTTAATAGTTTGCCCAAATCATTCCAAAACCAGGTAAAATTATTAAGTGGGAACACTAGACGAAAGTCACAAGTAATTTTAGTTATGAAAGATGGCAATGTAATTATTGGCAGTACCGTAACGTTAAAGAGCAAACTAAAATATTATGACGAAATTAAAGTTAAAGCTGGAAAAAATAGCTTAATTGATTTAGAAATAGGTGCGTTTAGCAGGCCATTAACTTCAAGTGAAAAGAAAGCCTACGGGGTATCGTAGCTGTTTTACTTGTTTATTTATGTTAGAATTTTTTCAAGGCAAATATTAATGGGGGCTTAATTTTGGAGAATTCAAATCTTTTAGTGGGTCTTGATATAGGAACCACAAGCGTGAAAGCAGTTGTGGCAGATTCGGGTAAAGTCATTGGTGCAGTTACTACGCCCAATTCAGGCATGAGACATGGTCAAATTGTTGATATTGATCAGACTGCAGCAGCTATCAGCCGTGCTTTAAAAGGCGTGGCAGAAAAGACTAATGCAAAAATTTATAGTGTCGTAGCCGGAATTCCAGTAGGAATGTTGCAATTAGAGACAGCAACTGGATTTGCTAATGTCGGTGAAGAAGGACAAGAAGTAAATAATGAAGATGTCAAAAGAACGATTCGCTCTGCGATTCATGCTGCTGCAAAAGATGATCGTGAAGCAATTGCTTTTTTGCCTAGTCGATTCTTAATTGATGGAAAAACTGAGGTTGATGATCCTCGTAAGATGATTGCTCGTTCACTTGGAGTAACTGGTATTTTGTTAACAGCTCCAACAGGTTCTTTGCATAACATTAAAAAAGCAATTGAACGTGCAGGCTATCACAACAATTTCTTTGTTCCAACGCCATTGGCAATTTCTAGTGTTGCATTAAATGAAAGTGAAAAGACTTTCGGTTCTGTAATTATTGACCTCGGTGGTGGAGTAAGTACAGCAACAGTAATTAAGGAAGGCCAAATCAAATACGCTAATATTGATTTGGAAGGTGGTAGCGATATCACTAATGATATTTCTGCTGTTTTAAGTATTTCTAAACGTGATGCTGAACAAATTAAATTAGATTATGGCTTTGCTGATCCGCAATTTGCTTCTAAGAATGATAAATTTGCAATTAATAGTGTAGGCTCAAATGGACAGCAAATGATTGATGAAGTTTACCTGAGTGAAATCATTAATGCACGTCTTGAGCAAATTCTAACTCGTCTTGGCAAGGGTTTAGCCAAGCATAATGCTTTGAAGCAACCGGGTGGTATTGTTATCACTGGTGGAACTAGTTTACTTCAAGGAATTGATAGTTTGACAGCCAATGGTTTAAACGTTAAAGCACGTATTTATCAGCCAGATCAAATTGGTATGCGCAACCCAATTTATACAGCTGCATATGGAATAGTAAATTATTCTTACAAGATGTCAGAAGTAGACTATCTTGTTAACAGTGTAATTTACGGTTTTGGTGAAAATGTAGTTGAAGAACCAGTTTCACAACCAAAAACTTCCAAGAATTCTAAAAGAACTGTTTCTACTAGTGAAAGTGAAGCCAAAGAAGCTTATAATAGAAACAAAATGTCCGCAAGAGATGATTCTTCAGTGGACGAAGAAAATAATAATCAAGAAAAATCTAATGGCTTGAAGAGTTTCTTTAAGAAATTCTTTGATTAAAGGTGGTTAATTTAATGGATTTTACATTCGATTCAGACGACAATAAGAATGCTGTCATCAAAGTTATTGGTGTTGGCGGTGCCGGAGGCAATGCTGTTAACCGAATGATTGATGACGGTGTACAAGGTGTTTCATTTATTGCAGCAAACACTGATGTTCAAGCTTTAAACAGTAATAAAGCTGAAAACAAGATTCAATTAGGGCCTAAGTTAACAAGAGGTTTAGGTGCTGGTTCACATCCTGAAGTAGGCCAAAAGGCTGCTGAAGAAAGTGAACAAACAATTGAAGATGCACTTAAGGGTGCTGATATGATCTTTATCACTGCTGGTATGGGTGGTGGTACCGGTACTGGTGCAGCTCCTGTAGTAGCTAAAATTGCTCGTGAGACCGGTGCTTTAACTGTTGGTGTAGTTACACGCCCATTCAGTTTTGAAGGCCCTAAGCGCTCTAAGAACGCAGCAGAAGGAATTACCCAATTAAAGCAATACGTTGATACTTTAGTTATTATTGCTAATAATCGTTTGCTTGAAATGGTTGATAAGAAGACCCCAATGATGGATGCCTTCAAAGAAGCTGACAATGTCTTGAAGCAAGGTGTACAAGGTATTTCAGACTTGATTACTTCAACTGACTACGTAAACTTAGACTTTGCTGATGTTAAGACTGTTATGGAAAACCAAGGTGCAGCCTTGATGGGTATTGGTCGTGCTAGTGGTGAAAATAGAACTGTAGAAGCTACTAAGCTTGCTATTTCTTCACCACTTCTTGAAGTATCAATTGATGGTGCTAAGCAAGTATTGCTTAACATTACTGGTGGTCCTGACCTTACTTTGTTTGAAGCTCAAGATGCTTCAGAAATTGTTTCTAAGGCTGCTGGTGATGATGTCAACATTATCTTCGGTACATCAATTAACCCTAACTTAGGTGATGAAGTGGTAGTTACTGTAATTGCTACTGGTATTGATTCTAAAGCCGAAGAAGCCGCATCAAAGCAATTACCAGGACGTAGCCACCAAATTAAGGCTCAACCTAAGAAGGAAGCAGAACCTGTTGCTAATAATACTGTTCAACCAGAAAAGCAAACTGTTGACCGTCCACAAACTGTTCAACCATCTAATAATGCAGATGCGGATCATGAAGCGGAAAAGCCAAAGCAAACAATGGTTGATCCAACCAGTGTTTGGGGATTGAACGATAATCAAGATAATCAAAGAAGAAATACTAAGCCTGCTGAGCCAAAGGGTGATCATGAAAGCTTCGATACTTTTAGCAATGATGATCAAGATAGTATTTCTCAAATTGAAACTAGTGCTCAAGACGATAGTGATGATAGTGATGATATTCCATTCTTCAAACATCGTGGTGAAAACTAGTTTGGAGGTAGATACAGATGGCTTTTGATAAATTGGGTAGATTTTTCGGCATTTCCAATGATGATGAAGATGAATTGGAAAAAGAAGAATATGCTACTTCAAACAAAGATGATAATGAAAACTTACCTCTGAATTCTGTTAGTCGAGACAATGTTGTTTCGATTAAATCAGGATTAAATTCAGCCAAAAGTAAAATTGTGTTGTATGAGCCGCGTGTTTATTCTGATGCTAAAGATGTTGCACAAAACTTGTTGAATAATAAGGCAGTAGTAATTAACTTTAGCAGAATGGAAGATAGTTCCGCTCGACGAATCGTTGATTTTATCACAGGAACAGTTTATGCATTAAACGGTGAAATTCAACGCATCGGTGACAAGATCTTTTTAGCCACTCCACCTAAATTTGTGACAGATGGCAAAATTAGTGACTTAATTGATAAGAAAGATAATTTAAGTTAATGTTAAACGTAATACATTTTATTTACGTAGCTCTTACTTGGATCTTATGGCTTTACAGTCTATTTATTGTTATTGATGCAATTTTAAGTTGGGTACCAATGTTAAGTAATTCTGTAATTGGTCGCTTTTTAGATAAGATTGTAAATCCATACTTGAACTTGTTCAGAAAAGGTCCGTTTGCTAAGTTGGCCTATTCTACTGGAATTGATATTTCTCCAATTATTGGATTATTCATTTTGTACTTTGTACAGAATTATGTTCTATTTTGGATTTTTAATATTTTATTGAGGGTGTTAGGTTAATGCAAAAGCGACAAGCAAGTAAGTTTTACCCACATTTTAATCAAGAAGAAAGACCAGTAATTGATTATTTTACTGGTCTTTTTAATCAAATAATTTTTAAACATGAACCAATTTTAACCGATTTTTTAGATCCGGGTAAAAGAGCAATTCTAAAAACCATCGTGGGTAATGATGTTTTTATGCAAGAGTATGGCGGATATTCGAATGCGGAGAAAAAACGTGTTTATTTAAGCGAGGAATGGGTTAATTTGCAACCCAGCGATTATTTAATTCAGCCATATGAAATTGAATATCTACAAAAATTTATCAAAATTAATCATAGTGCGATTTTAGGTACCCTGGCTAATTCTGGAATTGAGACTGATACTTTTGGCGATATAATTACTGATGAAAATGGTAAATGGCAATTTTTTGCTAAAAAAGAATTAGTGGATTTTTTTGAAGAGCAGGTTACTCGGATTGGAAGAGCACAAGTAAAATTAAGAGAGATTTCTTTTAAAGATGTTCTAGTGCCGAAGGATGATTCAACGGAAAAGATAGAAATTGTTGCTTCAATGAGAATTGATGCAGTACTATCTGGAATTAGCAAACAAAGTCGTGGTCAGATTCAAAAAATGATTGAAAACCATTTAGTCAAATTAAATTGGCATGACATAGCAGATTCTAATATAATGGTTAAAGAGAATGATATTTTGAGTTTGAGGCATTTTGGGCGTGTTTTGATTGAAAATGTTTCGGCTACAAGAAAAGGAAAATATAAGGTGGTGCTAAAACTTTGGCAGACAAAGAAACGAAATTGACGCCGATGGATATTCATAATAAGGAATTTAAGCATCGAGGTCGTAATGGATATGATCGCTATGAAGTGGATAGTTTTTTAGATGATGTTGTTGATAATTATGGGGATGCACTTGATCAAGTAGTAGATTTAAAGAACGAAGTAGTATCTTTAAATAAAAAAGTAGAAGATATGCAGGCTCAAGTAGATGAGTATAGTAATATGAAGAAGTCGCTTATTTCTGCTCAAAAAACTGTAGATCAATTAAAAGAAAATGCAGAAGCAGAAGCCAAACGTATTCTGGATGATGCTAAAAAGGAAGCTCAAACAGAAGTTGGCTATCAAAAACAACAGCAAGAAGTTATCTCTAATGATTACAAGCGTTTAAAGAAACAAATAGGCGAATTTCGTAGTCATATGCAAGCAATGCTCCAAAATGAGATAAATAATTTAAATGATGAAACTTGGCAGCATGCTTTAGATGAATATTTCCATACGGAACGATTTTATCCGGGTAATGGTGCAGAGCCAATCGGTGAAGAAGAAGAAATCGCAAATGAAACTGCAATCGATGATGAAGATATTGACAACGATGATGTAAATGACGTAAACTCTTCTCAAGAACCTGATGATTTGGATGAGGAGTTGTCAGATGATTCTGATGATGAAGAAGAAACTACTCCTAAGCCAATGACAGGCGATAGTCCGCATCATGAGACAATTAATTTAAAACCTGAAGTACCTAAGAGTTCATCAGGTCCAACAATTGTTTTCCCGGATGATTACAAAAAATAAAAATTAGATTGGCAGTAAAACTTGAGGGCAATTCAGCGAGCTAATGTTGGTGGAAGATTAGCATAAGAGCCTAAAGGTTGATCAGCTGTCTGAATGATCTAAACGTTTTTTGCACGTTACGCAAATTAAGTGGAACTTTTTTAAGTTCAATTTAGGTGGTACCACGGTTAACCTCGTCCTAATTAGGGCGAGGTTTTCTTTTTTAGAAAGGAATTTGTTAATGAGAATTAAAGACACTCTTAATTTAGGTAAAACTAAATTTAAAATGCGCGGTAATTTGCCAGTTCGTGAAGCAGAATGGCAAAAGCAATGGCGTGAAAATAAATTATATGAACAAAGATTAAAGCTTAATGAAGGTAAGCCTCGTTTTGACTTACACGATGGCCCTCCATTTGCCAATGGTAATATCCACATGGGACATGCTTTGAACAAGATCTCAAAGGATATCATTGTTCGCTACAAGAACATGAATGGTTACTATGCACCATACGTACCGGGTTGGGATACTCACGGTCTTCCAGTAGAACAACAACTTGCTAAAAAAGGCGTGGACCGTAAGAGTATGGATCGTGCTAAGTACCGTGAACTTTGTCGTCAATATGCTGAAGAACAAATTCAAAAGCAAATGAATGACTTTAAGCGTCTTGGTGTGATGGCAGATTGGGATCATCCTTATGTTACCTTGCAACATGACTTCGAAGCACAAGAAATTCGTGTCTTTGGTGAAATGTACAAGAAGGGTTACATTTACAAGGGTAAGAAGCCTGTTTACTGGTCATGGTCAAGTGAATCTACTTTAGCTGAAGCTGAAGTTGAATATAAAGATGTTGAAGCAAATTCAATTTTCGTTGCTTTCCCAGTAACTGACGGTAAAGGCATCATCGATCCTAAGGATACTTATTTCGTAATCTGGACTACTACTCCTTGGACTATTCCAGCAAACGAAGCAATCTGTGTAAATCCTAAGTTTGATTACTCAGTAGTTCAAGTTGGCGATAAACGTTACGTTGTTGCTACTGGCTTGCTTGATAAAGTAGCTGAAGAAATCGGTTGGGATGACTATAAGGTTGTTCAAACAGTTAAGGGTGCCGACATGGAATACATGAAGGCTAAGCACCCAATTTACGACAAGGAAAGTCTTGTAATTGAAGGCTTCCACGTAACTTTGGATGATGGTACTGGTTTAGTTCATACTGCACCTGGCTTTGGTGAAGACGACTTTAACGTTGGTCAAAAATATAACTTGCCAATCTTCAGTCCAGTAGATGCTCACGGTTGCTACACTGATGAAGTACCTGAACTTAAGGGCATGTTTTACCAAGACGTAGATAAGTTAATGATTGAAAAGTTAAAGGATGCTAGTGCACTTCTTAAGCTTAAGGTCTTTACTCACTCATACCCACACGATTGGCGTACTAAGAAGCCAGTTATCTTTAGAGCAACTACTCAATGGTTTGCTTCAATCGCTAAGTTTAGAGATCAAATTCTTGATCAAATTGAAAAAGCGAGCTTCATCCCTTCATGGGGTAAGACTCGTCTTTACAACATGATTAAAGATCGTGGTGACTGGGTAATCTCACGTCAACGTGCATGGGGTGTTCCACTTCCAATTTTCTACGCTGAAGATGACACACCAATCGTTACTCCAGAAACAATTGAACATGTTGCTAAGATCTTCGAAAAAGAAGGTTCAAACGCTTGGTACACTCATACTGCTAAGGAATTATTGCCAGAAGGCTTTACTTCAGAACACTCACCAAATGGTGAATTCACTAAGGAAAAGGATATTCTTGATGTTTGGTTTGACTCTGGGTCATCATGGTCAGGTGTCATGGAAAAACGTGATGGCTTACATTACCCAGCTGATCTTTACCTTGAAGGTAGTGACCAATATCGTGGTTGGTTTAACTCAAGTTTGATTACTTCAGTTGCTGTCACTGGTCAAGCTCCATACAAGCAAGTTCTTTCTCAAGGATTCGTTTTGGATGATAAGGGCCACAAGATGTCTAAGTCACTTGGTAACGTTATTTCACCTAATGACGTAATCAAGCAAATGGGTGCAGAAATTATTCGTCTTTGGGTAGCTCAAGCTGATACTACGTCAGACGTTGCTGTTTCAATGGGAATCTTGCAACAATCTGCAGAAAGCTACAGAAAGATCAGAAATACTTTCCGTTACATGCTTGCTAATACTAGCGACTTTGATCCTAAGAAAAATCGTGTTGCTTACGATGATCTTCGTTCAGTAGACCAATACATGGAAGTTAAGTTAAATGACTTAATCAAAGAATGCTTAGCAGCTTACGATAAGTTTGACTTTACTACTGTCTTCAAGAAGGTCTTTAACTTCATTTCTAATGATCTTTCAGCATTCTATCTTGATTTTGCCAAGGACGTTCTTTACATTGAAGCTGAAAACAGTCATGCACGTCGTTCAATGCAAACAGTTATCTATGATGCTGCAGTTAAGTTGGCTAAGATTTTGACTCCAATTTTGCCACACACTATGGAAGAAATTTGGGGCTTCTTGAAGGAAGACGAAGATTACGTTCAACTTGCAAATATGCCAAAAGTAGAAAACTATGCAAATCGCGATGAATTGCTTGAAAACTGGGCTAAATTCATGAAGTTGCGTGATGATGTTTTGAAGGCACTTGAAGATGCAAGAAACAAGAAGTTGATTGGTAAGTCATTTGAAGCAGCCGTAACAATTTACCCAGATAAAGAAACTAAGGCCATGCTTGATGAATTAGACGCTGACTTCAGAGAAATTTTAATTGTTTCTAAGTTAACTATTTCAGATGATCCAGCTCCAGCTGACGCTGAACAACTTGCTAATGCTGCTGTTGTAGTTAAGCATGCTGAAGGTGAAGTTTGTCCACGTTGTAGAATGATTAGAACTGATATTGGTGCAGATTCTAAGTTACCAGTGCTTTGTGGTCGTTGTGCAGAAATTGTTGAAGCAAACTACCCTGAAGCAGTACAAGAAGGATTAGAAAAATAATGCGTTTAGGTACTGTTAAACAATTTGATGAAGGAAGCAGTTATGGCTTTATTGAAGACGATCGCAACCACAAATCGTACTTCGTTTTCTATAAAGCTATTAAGGAAGAAGGCTATAAATCATTACGAGTAGGCGATCGAGTACAATATCAATTAGCTCAAGGAAAAAATGGCCTACAATGTGTTAATGTATATTTAGCTTAAAAAAGGAGGATGAGACTTAGTGGATTTAGAAGAAACAGAAATCTCATCGCAACAGATTTTTCAAGGTAGAATCTTGGATTTATCTGTTCGAACAATCAAATTACCTAATGGCGATACTGCGACTAGAGAAATAGTTAAGCATCGCCCTGCATCTTGTGTTATTGCAATTAATGATCAACAAGAAATGCTTTTGGTAAAACAATGGCGTGAAGCTATCAAGCAAGTCACTTTAGAAATTCCAGCTGGAATTGTTGACCCAACTGACACTAGTCCTCTTGATGCTATGAAGCGTGAATTGAATGAAGAAGGCGGCTACAAGGCAGAATATTGGGAAAAAGTTAGTGAATTTTATTCTACACCAGGCTTTTGTGATGAAAAAATGCATCTTTTCTATTGTGATACGTTAACTAAGTTGACTGAAAAGAGATCATTAGATGCAGATGAATTTTTAACTTCTGATTGGTATAGTTTAGATGAATTAAAGAATTTATTAGCAGAAGGAAAAATTGTCGATGCTAAGACAATTTATGCCATTTCTGTTTGGGAAAATATGCTATTGCGCAATGCTCAAGCTGAAAGTAATAAGTAATCATGACAGAAAAGCGTTCTGATTATCGTAAAAGACAGAAAAAAAGTTTAGTAGACAAAGTTAAATCTGCTTTTACTGATAATGATGCAACAGAAGAAGTTAATGTTAATCCTGATTTTCAAAGGGATGATTCTGAAAGAAGACGTCCTTTGGAAGGCGATGGAGAGGAGTTTTATCAAGCACAGCAGCCTATCGATAAAGAAAAGATGCGCGAAGAAAAGTCTTTAAAACTGAAAAAAAGACTGAACAGTGCTATTCTGATAGTGTTTGTTTTAATTATTTTAGTGCTTTTAGCATTATTTCATTTATAATTTGAAACGAGGAAATTTATGAAGATTGCGATTATTGTTCCAATGGCTGAAGAAGCCGAATTTTATCGTAATCATTTCCACGCAGAAAAAAAAGAAATGTTCGGATCAACTGAATTCGAACATTTTTCTGTTAACGGAAATGATGTTTATTTAGGTTTGAGTGGTATTGGTAAAGTTCAAGCTGCGATGAACCTAGCTAGTTTGTTAAGCAATGTAGATATTGATGTTATCTTTATGACTGGTTCTGCCGGTACTTTACATAAGGATATTCATCAAGAAGATTTAGTTTTGCCTAATGCCTTCATGTATTATGATGCTCATAATACTGCTGCAGGTGATTATGTAGAAGGCCAAATCCCACAACAACCAGCTCAATTTGTACTTGATTCACCAGAAAGAGCTGCATTCGCTGAATATCTTGAAAAGCAAAATGTTGCTTTTAGTGAAGGATTAGTGGTTACTGGAGATTCATTTGTAGCTTCAACTAAGCAAAAGGATGAAATAAAAGAGAACTTCCCTGATGCATTAGCTTGTGAAATGGAAGGTGCTGCTTTTGCTCAAGTTGCTCATGCTTTTAATAAGCCATTAGTTGCAATGCGGGCAATCTCTGACAATGGTGATGGCAGTGCAAGTGAAGACTTTGATGTATTTGTTAAAAAGGTTGGAGCTAAGGCTGCTAAATTAATTAGTGATTACGTAGAAAAGATGAATTAACGTGCGTGAAATTTATTTGGATAACGCTGCGACTACTCCTATGTCTCCTAAGGTAATTGATGTAATTACTGATGAAATGAAAAATGATTTTGGTAATGCATCAAGTACTTATGAGTTGGGACGTCAAGCAAGAAATGTGATTGATCGAGCTCGTCATCAAATTGCTGCAAGTATTAATGCTAAAGATAATGAAATTATCTTTACATCCGGTGGCTCAGAAAGTAATAATACTGCCATTTTTGGTACAGCATACAGTCGAAAAAATATTGGTAAGAAGATTATTACCACGCAAATTGAACATCCTTCAGTTTTAAATCCTATGAAGCGATTAGAAGATGAAGGCTACAACGTTGTATATTTAAATGTTGATGAGACGGGACATATTTCTTTAGATGAACTGAAAAAAGAATTAACGCCAGATACAATTTTAGTATCGATTATGGCCGTAAATAATGAAGTAGGTTCCATTATGCCACTTAAAGAAATTGGCGAATTGGTCAAAGAGAGCAATGCATATTTCCATGTTGATAATGTTCAAGGCATGGGAACGATTGATATTGATGTCAAAGCAATGAATATTGATTTATTATCAGTATCTGCTCATAAAATTAATGGACCAAAATTCTTAGGATTTTTGTATGAGAATACTGATATTGATTTGCCAAATTTGGTTTTAGGCGGTGAACAGGAGACTAAACGTCGTGCTGGAACTGAAAATGTACCCGGTATTGCTGGCTTTGGCGAAGCAGTTAAAGAACTGACCAATATTGGTCATGATGATCTTCAGGCAAAATATGCGCATTTCCAAGATCTTATTTTGAACCAACTTGATCAAAATAAGATTGATTATAAAATCAATGGTGGTCATGGTCCTGGATATTCTCACCATGTCTTAAATCTATGGTTTAAGGGTATTTCTACTACTTCATTACAAACTAATTTAGATTTAAACGGTTATGCTGTCTCAGGTGGTTCCGCATGTACCGCAGGGTCACTTGAACCTTCACATGTATTAATTGCATGTTTTGGTGCAGATTCTCCTCGAATTAATGAATCAATTCGTATTTCGTTTGGGCGGTATAATACAGATGAAGAAGTAGAATCATTTGCTGAAAATCTGGTAAAAATTGTTCAAAGAATTCAGTCTAAAAGAAAATAGTTGCTTTTAAAAAGAAAGTAACTTATTATAAATAAGTGAGGAAAAATATGGCAAATATAGTTGTGATTAATGGTGATAAACGTAAGTTTACTTTAAATCCAGAGTTAAAACTTTATGCTTTAATTGATGCTGGTTTTGTGAAGACTGCTAAGGGTAATTTTAATTATGAACATCCTTTGTATAATGATTCACCTTATAATGCACCAACTAAGTTAAAGATGACTGTTAATAAGGATTTATCTCATTTAACGATGGTTGTTACTGATCGCAATGGTTTGCAAAAGGTTAATATTTTTAAAAACAAGCAATTAGCGCCAACTGTAGATCTTTTAGATTACATTTTGAAGGATCTTGAAGAGCGTAAGATATTGCTTGAGGTAAAGGATTGATTGAATAATGGTTGACAATAGCAAGACTAGAGTAGTTGTAGGTATGAGTGGTGGTGTAGATTCATCAGTATCAGCATTATTACTCAAACAACAAGGCTATGATGTTGTCGGTGTTTTCATGAAAAATTGGGATGATACTGATGATTCTGGTGTTTGTACCGCTACTGAAGATTACGAAGATGTAAAGAAAGTTGCCGATAAAATTGGTATTCCATACTATTCAATTAATTTTGAAAAAGAATACTGGCATCGTGTTTTCGAATACTTTTTAAATGAGTACAAAAAGGGAAGAACGCCTAATCCTGACGTAATGTGCAATAGTCAAATTAAGTTCAAGTCATTTTTAGATTTTGCGATGGATCTAGATGCTGATTATATTGCAATGGGACATTATGCTAAAACTGTTAAAGATGCAAATGGTCTTACTCATATGATGCGTCCGAAGGATGGGAATAAGGATCAAACTTACTTCTTAAGTCAATTAAATCAAGATCAGATTAAGAAGGTTATTTTCCCACTTGCTAACTTAACTAAACCTCAAGTGCGTGAAATTGCCTTAGCTAATGGTTTGGCTACTGCTAAGAAGAAAGATTCTACTGGTATTTGTTTTATCGGTGAAAGAAACTTTAGAAAGTTCTTGAGCGAATTTTTACCAGCTAAGTCAGGTAAGATGGTTACCCCTGATGGCAAAGTGGTTGGTGAACATGCCGGCTTAATGTACTACACTATTGGTCAAAGACAAGGTTTAGGTTTAGGTTCAACTAAGGAATCAACAGATCCATGGTTTGTTGTTGGTAAGGACTTAAAGAAGAACGAATTAATCGTAGAACAGGGTTATGATAGTAAGCTTCTTTACGCAAGTCGCTTGAAGGCTAGTGATATGTCATTCTTTACTGGCAAGCCAGATCATGATGTGGAATTTCACTGCAGCGCTAAGTTCCGCTATCGTCAATGTGATGTTGGTGTAACTGTTAAGTATCATGCAGATGATAATACTGCTGACGTTTACTTTGATGAACCAGCTCGTGCAGTTACTCCTGGTCAAGCTCTTGTTTTGTACCAAGGTGAAGAATGTCTTGGTGGTGGAAATATTGATGCTGCTTACCAAGAAGACAAGCAATTGCAATTAGTATAAAATGAATTTTAAAAAAGGACGTTCGAATTTTCGAACGCCCTTTTCTTTGTGCTAAACTAGTTATATCAATTAAACATGTTTGGGGGATAAAAATGCAAATTTATTTTGTTCGTCATGGTAAAACTGAATGGAATTTAGCAAGTCGTTTTCAAGGTGGACATGGTGATTCACAACTCTTGCCACAAAGCTTAAAAGATATAAAGAAGTTAGGTGAACATTTAAAAGGAATTAAGTTTAGAGGTATTTTTGCTAGTCCTTTAGATCGTGCCTTTAATACTGCTCAAGGTATTGATAATGCTATGAATGCCAACTTGCCAGTAGTGATTGATGAACGATTACGTGAATTTAACTTAGGTGATATGGAAGGAATGAAATTTGCGGAAGCAGAAAAGAAGTTTCCTGAGCAAATGAACAACTTTTGGCATCATCCGGATAAGTATGATCCCACCGAATTACATGGTGAAGATTATGAACACGTAATTGCTCGTGGCAAGTCTTTTGCTAAAGAAATGGCTGAAAGATTCCCGAATGATGATGATAAAGTATTAGCAGTCAGTCATGGAGCAGCTTTATCAGCAATTATGGGTGGTTTGTTAGGCTATCCTTTAAAAGATATTCGTAAAAATGGCGGTTTAAGCAATACCAGTTTAACAGTACTTGAAACGCTTGATGGTGGTAAGACTTTTAAACCAGTTGTTTGGAACGAAACTAGTTATTTAGGCAGAAAGTTATCAAAGACGGATTCACTGTAATGGATAAAAAAATTGCACAGCTTTATGATAATGGCAAGGTTGATCAGGCGATTCATTTATTAGTTCAAAAAATTGATCAAAAACCACAGAATATTGAAAACTATTTGCAATTATCAACTTATTTAATTGAACAAGGTAGTGTAGATCAGGCACAGCAGCTGTTGGAACAAGCGCAGCACTTAGTTAAAAAGCCGCAAGAGTTAAATTACAATTTAGCTGTTAGCTACTATATGCAGGGTGATTTTGATAAAGCTTTGGCATTATTGGATCAAATTCCTAATGACGATTTGACTTTATATCAGAAGGCATTAACTTATTTAAAATTAGGTCAGAGCCAAAAAGCTCTTGCGTATGCTTTAACAATCAAAAAAGTTGATGATAAGGTGCAAGAATTATTAGGGGATATTTGGATGAGCTTAGGCGAAAATGCTCAAGCCCAGCAAGCCTATCTCATGATTCCTAAAGATAGGCGAACAGCTAAGATATATTTCTTGCTTGGTGTTTCTACCATGGAAAAAGATCGAACTCAGGCAGAAGCATATTTTGCAAAAGCGAAAGCAATGGATGAAAAATACTATAAGCGGGCAATGGATCAATATGCTTCAATTATGAAAATGCTGAATGATAAGGAAAAGAAAAAGTAATGAGCGAATTCACCGGTAAAATTAACGGGATTGTTTTTGAAAATGATAAAGATTTATATAAAATCCTCGATGTTGAAATCATTGGTTCACTCGAAAATTATTCACGTAGCGAAATTAAGGTAACTGGTAATTTTGGTGATGTGCAAATTGGTAGTAGCTATCGCTTCGATGGTAAACTGGTTATGCATGAAAAATTCGGTTTACAATTTCGCGCTAATAGCTATAAGCCGATCATGCCTCATGAAGAAGGCTCACTCACTAATTATTTGAGTTCTAATAAATTCCCAGGTATTGGTAAAAAAACAGCGGGTACCATTATTGAAGAATTGGGATTAAATGCTTTAGATGTTTTAAAAGAAAATCCTGCTAAAATCGACACGTTATCTTTAACTAAAAAGCAAAAAGATAGCTTATTGTCGGGTCTAAATTCGATGGATTCTTATTCTGAAATCGTCTTAAAACTAGCTCAATATGGAATAAGGAAACAGGTAGCCGCTAGGATTTACCAATGCTATCATGGAGCAGCTCTAGATAAATTAAAAGAGGATCCTTATGCTGCCGTTAATGAAGTTACAGGTTATGCATTTAAAACAGCAGATACCATCGGCAAGCAATTGGAGATACCCAATGATGATCCAAGAAGAATAAATGGGGCCATTTATCAGGTTCTGCTAGACGCTTTGAGTGGTGAAGGCAATACTTATGTTCCACTATCCGATTTACTGACTGGTGCTAAAGAATTATTGCAAATCCCACAATTTGATCCAATTGCGATTTGTGTAAATGAATTGCAGAAAAAGGGCAAAGTAATAGTTGATGGTGAAAATGCTTTTTTACAAAATATTTATCAAACAGAGGTCGATATTGCCCGTTCTATGAAGAGTTTGATGGAAAGTAGAAAAGCACAGGATGATGAACAGTATAGCGATAAGAAAATTGAACAAGCTATCAAGGATGCGGAGCAAGAATTAAAAATTAAGTATGATGACACACAGAAGCTCGCTATCAAGAATGCTTTGAACAATCCTATTTCAATTTTGACAGGTGGTCCTGGGACAGGTAAAACCACTATTATCAATGGGATATTGCTAGCATTAAGAAAATTGGCAGAAATACCTGCTTCATCGCTATATAGTGAAGATCCACCATTTTTATTAGCAGCGCCAACTGGTAGAGCTGCTAAGAGAATGGGAGAAATAACCGGAATTAGTGCCAAAACGATTCATCGACTTCTAGGGTTAGGCATTGGAGACGCAAATGCTGAAGATCTAAATGAGCTAAATGGTGAAATCTTGATCATCGATGAGATGTCTATGGTCGACATGTTCTTGTTTAAGCAGCTTCTTTCTAGCATTAACCAAACTCGTCATATTGTGTTTGTAGGAGATAAGGATCAGTTACCTTCTGTCGGTGCGGGGAACGTATTTAGCGATTTAATTAAGTCACATGCTTTTCCGACTACAGTTTTAAAGCAAATTCACCGACAAGGGGATGAGTCAACGATTATTACGCTGGCTCACGATGTAAATGAGGGCAGAGACCAACAAGCTTTATTTAAGAAGACTAAGAATTATTCATTTATTAGCTGTAGACCTGAGTTGGTGGGGGATGCAGTAGGACAAATTGTCAAATTAGCTTTAAAACGTGGCTTTGATAAGGATGATGTCCAAGTATTGAGTGCCATGTATCATGGTAGCGGCGGAGTAAACAATTTAAATGATGTTATTCAAGAAATAATGAATCCGCCTAAAGCTAAGAGTAAATTTTTAGAAGTACGCAATGAAATTTTCAGAATTGGTGATCGAATTTTACAATTGCAAAATAATCCTGAAAAAGATATCTATAATGGCCAAATTGGTAAAATAATTAGTATCGATGAAGATAATTCTAAAGAATGCATGGTTGCTAATTTTGATGACCGGGAAGTAAGTTTTGGTAAAAAAGATTTAGCTGATTTAACCAGAGCGTATGCGATTACTATTCATAAGTCACAAGGTTCAGAATTTCCATTAGTTATCTTGAATTTGACTATGCAGAACTATGTGATGCTTAAACGAAATTTGCTTTATACGGCGATTACTCGAGCTGAGAAAAATTTAGTTTTAGTAGGAGATCCACGAGCCTTTGCAGCAGCTTTTAATACGCCAGGAAATGATCGAAAAACTGGATTAGCAGATAAAATCTGTGCTCAATTGGGTATTAAAGTTACTGAAACTGGTGAAGAAAAAACAAAAGATGAAGTTGCAGCACCTGAATCTAAAAAACAAGAACCAGAGGATTATATTTTGACGCCTGAAAAGATTTATTCAGGTGAGATAGATCCAATGATTGGAATGGAAAATATTAAATTATAAAAAGAAGCTAAGATAATCATTCATCTGAATGAAAACCTTAGCTTTTTTGCTTATTTCAACAAATTAAAGTGATCTATTTTAAATGTTAATTTAAAATCTTGGGCGTCATAATCTTCACCGTCAATTTGTGCAAACTCTGGCTTTTGAGTTGTAACTTGAATCTCTTTAGCCTCTATATAGTGAAATTGGGGAGCATTTACATGTGATCCATCTTTTAATAATTTGCCAAAAAGATGGATAAATTTGAATAAGTTGGGCTTTTCTACGATCACAGTATCTAAATGATGACTGTAAATGTCAGCTTTGGGTAAAATCGCAATTCCACCACCAAAATATGGATGATTGGTAGTAGTCACGAAATAAGCATCCCCGTAGCGCACAGTTTCATTTGCCGTTTTGATCGTAACCGTAAATGTATTCTGTTTTGCAAGAGCTTTAATAATATTTAAGCCATAAATCAAATTACCAAAATTAACATGATTTAACTTTTTCTTTAGTTTCTCATTATTGCTTTCATGAACAACAAATGCGTCAAAGCCGATTCCAAAATTATTAACAAAATAACCATGCGGCATTTTAGCTATATTTGAAGTAAAGAATCCGCAATCAACGCGTTCCGGCTCGGGATCTTGCAATAAATTATTAACTAGTTGCAAAGGATCGTTAGTTAATCCAGCTCCTCGCGCAAAATCATTGCCAGTTCCAGCAGGTAAATATGTTATGGGTGTTTCAGGGAAATTTGATCTTTTAATACCATTTAAAGCCTCATTGAAAGATCCATCACCACCCACAACGATTAAAATATCATTTGGGTTAGGATTTTTATTGGCATAATCTTCAGCCAACTTAATGAGTTCGCCAGGATAATTGCTCTTTTTATGACTAAATGGAATATTTAGATTATTTAATACCTTTTGCAAGGAATGATCAGTTGCAACAGCATTTCCATTTCCAGCTACTTCATTAACTAATAAATGTACTTTAATTTTTTTATTCATATATCTTATATTCAAAATAAAAGACTCCCGAAGGAGTCTAATTTTTTATTTCTTTTCAATAATAATTGGCAAAATCATTGGTCGCCGTTCAGTCTTAGAGTAAAGAAAATCAGAAAGATTTTCAGAAATTGCCTTCTTGATATCACTTTCTTTAGGCTTGTCTGATTTAGCCATTTCATTTCGAAGAACGTGGTAGACGTGCTTTTGTGCTTGGTTAATCAGTTCAGTTGATTCACGCATGTAGACGAAACCACGACTGAGAATATCAGGACCAGCTAAGACACGTTTATGTTTGTAATCAACAGTTGCTACAGCGACAACCAAACCTTCTTCTGAAAGAATTTGACGATCGTGTACGACAACATTACCAACATCTGCAGTACCCGAAGTATCAACATAAACATCGCCTGCAGGGATTCTACCAGCAATTCTAGCTCCATTTGGCCCAAAACAAACAACTTCACCGTTGGACAACACGAAAGTATTTTCAGCAGGTACACCAGCTTCTTGTGCTAACTGTGTATGAATAACCTGCATTCTGTACTCACCGTGAACTGGAATCATGTACTTAGGCTTAGATAAGCGAACCATCATCTTTAATTCTTCTTGACCACCGTGACCAGAAGTGTGGACGTTGTTAACACGACCATGAATGACATTAGCGCCGCCTTCCATTAATTTGTTAATTAAGTGGTTAACGCTCAATGTGTTTCCTGGAATAGGGTTAGAAGAGAAGATAACTGTATCGCCAGGCTGTAAAGTTATTTGTCTGTGAGTACCATTGGCAATTCTTGAAAGAGCTGCTAATGGTTCACCTTGTGATCCAGTACATAGAATCATAACTTTGTCAGGTGGCAGCTTGTTAATCTCTTCTGCATCAACAATTAAATCTTTTGGAACATTTAAGTATCCTAAATCGATTCCGTTATCTACACCATTTTCCATACTACGTCCAAAAATGGCAACTTTTCTACCTGTATCGATAGCTGCTTGTATAGCTGTAGAAACACGATAAAGGTTAGAGGCAAATGTAGCGAAAATAATTCGCCCATGAATACCAGTAATAATATTATGAAGCGACTGTGCGACGAATCTTTCAGATTTAGTAAATTGACTAACTTCAGCGTTAGTAGAATCTGAAAGAAGGGCAAGTACACCTTCTTTACCTAATTGAGCCATTTTTTGGAAATCTGGTGCAGGTTGATTCATAACAGGAGTTAAGTCAAACTTAAAGTCACCGGTAAAGACAACAGCACCAAGCGGTGTATGAACAGCAATTCCTAAAGTATCAGGAATGGAGTGTGTGGTTCTGAAGAAAGAAACAGATAATTTCTTAAATTTTAAAACCGTATCTTCATGTTCTTCATGCAGTTCGGTAGTCTTCAAAATACCATGTTCTTCCAATTTGCCTCTGATTAATGAGAGGGCAAATGGAGTTGCATAAACAGGAATTTCAGGAATCTTTTCCAATAAAAATGGAATACCACCAATGTGGTCTTCATGTCCGTGACTAACTACAAGAGCCTTAATCTTCTTACGGTTTTTGATTAGGTATGAATAATCTGAAATAACGTAGTTAATACCTAATAAATTGTCTTCGGGGAATTTAATACCACAGTCCATGATGATAATTTCATCCTGATACTGGACACAATACATATTTTTACCGATTTCATGCAAACCCCCGATTGCATAAACGGCTACTTCATTATTTTTAATTCGCACTCTTTATTACTTCTTATCGAACGTAGTTAACTTAAAGTCAGCGTGTTCTTTTTCGTAAGCCAAAGAATTGCCTGTTAATTCTTGGATGAGTTCAATGTTATAGGGGGTGTTGTCCTCAACCGTACTTCTTGCTTCGACCATGTTGTCAGCTTCCATGTAAAGAGTTTGAGTAGTTTCTCTACGTGGGTTGACAATTTTGTCTTTTTGATACAAAACTTTGTAAATCATAAATGATTCTCCTTAATTAATGTATAAACGTTCAATTTAGAGTGAAATCACTCTATAGCTAATAAAAATTTTATCATATTTGTAAAGGTAAGTATATAAATATGTTTAGATCTATATTCATTTGAAAATTATTAAGAAATTCTTTTGATAATTATTGACGTAAAATAACATTAGTTGTACTATGAATTTGTAGTGAATGATGAATAAACTCATTTACTCGCTATAAGAAGTCTCTTCAATCTTCTTAATTCCCAATGTATGAACCACTGGTCCAGTCACCCAGTGGTTTTTTATTATATAAAAAGAGCCTGCTTATGCAGACTCTTTTTTTGGTTAAATAACAATTAAGAAATAACCACAGTATCTTCTTTAAGTGCAAATGGATCTTTTTTATTAATTCTGTCATAGAAAAGATGACCATTAAGGTGATCGATTTCATGAGAAGATACAATAGCTGGATAATCTTTCAAGCGAATAGTTTTTTCTTCTCCATCAACAGTGTAGTAATGAATAGTTAACTTGTCTGGACGTGGTACGTAACCATTAATTACTTTGTCAACGCTAAGGCAACCTTCACCTTCGCTAAGGCAAGCTTGACGTACGGATTCAGAAACTATTTCTGGGTTAACGTAAACTTCCTTAAAGATGATTTCACCTTTATCATCAGGAACTAAAAGCGCAGCCATTTGAACGCCTTCGCCAACTTGTGGAGCAGCTAATCCAACACCTGCTCTAAGTTGATGTTTTTCAGCGATCTTTGGATCTTGTGAATTAACTAAATATTCCATCATATCTTCTGCTAATTGCTTGTAGTGGTCGCTAAGCGGAAAAGTTAAAGGCTTAGCAACTTGGCGTAAAACGGGATCGCCGTCACGCACGATATCTTTCATTAAGATCAAAATAATTACTCCTTTTTAAAAAACTTATCTAATATATTTTTACCATATTTTAAGCGATTTTGCTTGATTTTAGATGAAAACAATTAAAAGTTAACTTATTGTTAAGCGTTGACCCGCGTGCAGTTAGGTGGTAAAATTCACTAACGTAACTATACAGATCAAAAATAGAAGCACTTCGATAAGGCGCTACTGCGTTACCGAAACTGTGACAGAGTCACAGTTTTTTTATTGAAGAGTGGGGAGGAATACTTTTGTCAGAAAAAAGAAGAGACGATCTTAGAAATATTGCTATCATTGCCCACGTTGACCACGGTAAAACTACTTTGGTTAACCAATTATTGAAGCAATCTGATACTTTACCAGAACATATGAATCTGGAAGATCGTGCTATGGACTCAAACGCTATTGAACGTGAACGTGGTATTACTATTTTATCTAAGAATACTGCTGTTCGATACAAGGATACTACTATCAACATCTTGGATACACCAGGTCACGCCGACTTTGGTGGGGAAGTTGAACGTGTTATGCACATGGTAGACGGAGCATTACTTTTGGTTGATGCTTATGAAGGTCCAATGCCACAGACTCGTTTTGTTTTGAAGAAGGCTTTGGAAGCCGGTGTAAAGCCAATTGTTGTTTTGAACAAGATTGATCGTCCAGGTGCTCGTCCTAAGAAGGTTTTGGATGATGTGCTTGAACTCTTCATCGAATTAGGTGCTAACGATGAACAGCTTGACTTCCCAGTTGTTTACGCATCAGCATTGAATGGTACTTCATCATATGATGCAGATCCAAGTACTCAAAAAGAAACTATGGATCCTATCTTTGATACCATTATTAAGAATATTCCTGCTCCAATCGACAATTCAGATGAGCCTTTACAATTTCAAATCACAATGCTTGACTGGGATGACTACGTTGGCCGTATTGGTGTTGGTAGAATTTACCGCGGTAAGGTTAAAGTTGGAGACAACATCACTGTTATGAAGCGTGATGGCTCTACTCAAAACTTCCGTGTTACTAAATTATTTGGTTACTTCGGTTTGAAGCGTAACGAAATTAAAGAAGCTAAGGCCGGCGATATCATTGCTATTAGTGGTATTAATGATATTTACGTTGGTGAAACAATTGCTTCAGCAGAACATCCAGAAGCATTGCCACTTCTTAAGATTGATCCACCAACCCTTCAAATGGACTTTGTTGCTAACGACTCACCATTTGCAGGTCGTGAAGGTGACCAAGTAACTCCTAAGAAGCTTGAAGATCGTTTGATCCGTCAAACTCGTACTGATGTTTCATTAAAGGTTGAACCTACTGATCAATTAAACGCATGGACTGTTTCTGGTCGTGGTGAACTTCACCTTTCAATCTTGGTTGAAGAACTTCGTCGTGAAGGCTTCGAATTACAACTTTCACGTCCTAAGGTTATTTACCGTGAAATTGATGGTACTATGTGTGAA
Organism: Lactobacillus sp. A27; assembly: GCF_016742815.1. Taxonomy (NCBI): domain Bacteria; kingdom Bacillati; phylum Bacillota; class Bacilli; order Lactobacillales; family Lactobacillaceae; genus Lactobacillus; species Lactobacillus sp. A27. The sequence goes on along the minus strand of NZ_JAEHNT010000084.1, from coordinate 28,546 downwards.
CCATTCGAGTCTGTTCAAATTGATACTCCAGATGAATACGTTGGTTCAGTTATCGATTCACTTTCACAAAGAAAAGGTGAAATGAAGAACATGGAATCAACTGGTAACGGCCAAACTCGTCTTGAATTCTTAGTTCCATCACGTGGTTTGATTGGTTACAACAATGAATTCATGTCACAAACTGGTGGGTACGGTATCATGAACCACACCTTTGAAGCATACAAGCCAGTTGTTAAGAACTGGAACCCAGGCCGTCGTAATGGTGCTTTGGTATCAATTAACCAAGGTCAATCAACTACTTACTCACTTCAATCAGTTGAGCAACGTGGTGAATTATTCATCGGTGCTGGTGTTGAAGTTTACGAAGGTATGATTGTTGGTCAATCATCACGTGAACGTGATATTGCAGTTAATGTAACTAAGGGTAAGAACTTAACTAACACTCGTGCTGCAGGTAAGGACCACGCAGCTGCAATTAAGACCCCTAGAACTTTGACTCTTGAGGAAGCTATTGAATTCTTGAACGATGATGAATACTGTGAAGTAACTCCAGAATCAATTCGTTTACGTAAGAAGATCTTGAATACTTCAGAGCGTCAAAAGGCTGATAAGAAGCGTGCTCGTGCTAATGGTTAATTTTAGATAACCTTAAAAAGGTCATCACTTAATAGAAGTGGTGGCCTTTTTGTTTTATAATGAAAAAGTATTATTTCATAAAAGGGGCAACGCTCGTGCGTCGAAAATTAAGATACCTTAACTATCGTATATTTATCCCATATCTAATTTTGGTAGTTCTGGGGATAGTTTTGGTCTATTCAGCAAGTTCAGATATTTTATTAGTTAATGGTTTTAAGCCAAGTGTTTATGGTATTAGACAAGCGATTTATGCTTTAGTAGCATTTTTATTTTTTGGTATTCCATTTTTTGCACTAAAAATAAAGGTATTTAAAAGTCCTAAATTTGTGGCGGGCTTTTTAATTATTTGTATTTTAATGCTGTTATGGTTAGTCTTTTTGCGCTTCTTCCATAGTTCGGCAGCGGTTAATGGTGCTGTAGGTTGGATTAATTTAGGTTTTATTAATTTACAGCCACTAGAGGTCACTAAATTAGCTTTAGTTATTTACTTGGCTTATGTTTTAGACCATAGGGATGGTAAATTGGTTAAAGGTAAGATTAAGGATAATTTATCACACCCTGCTATTTTAGCTGCATTTTTAATGTGCTTAGTTATTGTTGAGCCAGACTTAGGTGGTACTGCAATTCTGTTTATGATTACTCTAGTAATGTTTTCAGTATCCGGTATACCAGCTAGATTAGCTTTAACTTGGCTAATCGGTATAGCACTTGTTATTGGCTTGGTGGTTCTTATAATCATTATTTGGAATCCTGAGTTTTTGCAAAAGAGTTACCAATTTCAACGATTAATGTCGTTTTTGCATCCCTTTGAATTAGAAAGAAAAGGTGGAGCTCAGTTAGTTAACTCGTACTATGCCATTCATAATGGTGGCGTATTAGGAGTAGGGCTAGGCAATAGTATGCAAAAAAGAGGCTATTTGCCAGAGCCATATACTGATTTTATTTTGTCAATTACAGCTGAAGAAGTTGGAGTAATTTTAACTATTTTGTTAGTTGGCTTAATATTTTACTTAATGCTGGAAATCATGAATGTGGGAATTCATGCTGTTTCTCAATTTGATGCTCTAATTTGTTTTGGCGTTGCCACAATTATTTTTACTGAAGCATTTTTTAATATCGGAGCTGTATTGGGATTATTACCAATTACCGGGGTAACTTTACCATTTATTTCTTATGGTGGTTCTTCTATGATTGTCTTAACGGCCGCAATTGGGCTAGTTTTAAATGTATCTGCTAATGAAAAAATGCTCAAAGAAAAGGATGAAACAATAGCGTGAGTATCAATCAAGAGATAGAAAATACTCGTTTAACCAAACGAGTAGCACTAATTATTTATCTAAGATCTGTTAGTGATCAATACAAACTGCGTCATTATGGTGACATCGTTTATTTCTCTAAGAATATGAAATACTGTGTTCTGTATGTGAATCGCAAAGAAGCTAAAGAGTTAAAAAATGAAATAGCACAATTAGATTTTGTAAATCACGTAGAAATTTCTCCAGAAGAAAAAGTCAATTTAGATAGCCAACATATTGAGGGACAGTTGGTTGAAATGGCTAAAGAAGCGGAGAAAAAGTTACAACTTGAACAAGAAAAGAATGAGGATCAAATGCAATGAGAATCATTTCAGGAAAATATGCTAAAAGAAATTTATTTACTTTAAAAAGCAATAAAACTCGGCCTACTAGTGATAAAGTTAAAGAATCGCTTTTTAACTCATTAGGACAATTTTTTAATGGTGGTAATGTTTTAGATTTATATGCTGGTAGCGGTGCTTTAGGAATAGAATCCGTGTCAAGAGGATACGACCGTGCCAGTTTGGTGGATATAAATCATGCCGCCTGTTCTATTATTAAAAAGAATGTAGCTTTAACTAAAGAAGAAAATCGTTTTAGCGTTTATAATATGCGCAGCAATGCTGCATTAAAATTGTTTGCAGAAAATCAAGAGAAATTTGATTTAGTATTTTTGGATCCACCATATGCTAAAGAAAAAATTGCTAAAGATATGTTGCAAATGGATAAGTTGGGATTGTTGAATGCAAATGCAACTGTGGTAGCAGAGACTGATGATCACACTGAATTGGGTGATATCAGTGGCTTTTCCTTAATTAAGGAACACCATTTGGGTAAAACGATTGTGAGAATTTATCGAAAGGATTAGAAATGACTATTGCACTTTTTCCAGGGAGTTTTGATCCTATCACAAATGGACATATTGAAACGGCAAAAAAAGCAGCTCAAATTTTTGAAAAAGTTTATTTAGTAGCAATGACTAATACTTCTAAGCATTATCTGTTTTCTCCAGCAGAAAGAGCTGATTTTGCGAGGGATGCATTAAAAGATATTGCTAACATCGAAGTTTTAGAAAAGCCAGATGAGATTACAGTTGATTTGGCTCATGAATTAAAAGCTAAGGCAATAGTACGTGGAGTCCGTAATAGTGCTGATTTTCGATATGAACAAGAAATTGCGGGAATTAATAAACGCTTGGCTCCGGATATTAACACAGTTTTATTGTTTAGCAGTCCAGAAAATTCGTTTGTAGCTTCCAGCATGATCAAGGAATTGGCTAGATTTGACAAAGACGTTAGTCAATTTTTACCTGAAAAAGCTGCTAAGGCTTTAAGAAAGAAATTAAACAATGAATACGCAGAATAAGAAGCATCAATTACGAAATTGGCTGCTTGCACTTATTGCTATTTTAGTTGTTGGTATATTAATATTTTGGCCAACGGATTATTTTATTGAATCTCCGGGTGAAGCGGTTCCGGTGAGTCAGTTTATTAAATCCAAAAATAAAAAGCCGGATAATTTTTACTTAGTCACCGTTAGCGTAACTAGTCGGCCGGCATCTATTTTGCAATACTTGTGGAGTTACACTAAGCCGTATGATGAACGAGTTCCTAGCAAGGAATTACTCGGTGGTCAGACTAGTGTGCAATATAATGAGTTGCAAGATTGGTATATGGAAACTAGTCAACAAAATGCGATTTATTATGCAGCTAAAAAGGCCGGTAAAAAGCATAGTTTGCAGTATTTAGGCGTTTATGTAATGGAAGTTCAAAAGAATTCTAGCTTTAAGCATAAACTCAGAATCGGAGATACTGTTTTAGGTGCAAATGGTCATCGTTTTCATTCAACAGAAGAAATGATGACATATTTACGTAAGCAAAAAATTGGTTCCAAAATAACTATTTCAGTTTTAAGAGAAAAACAAACGAAGAAGATCAGCGGTAAAGTTGTTAAAGTTAAGGGAACCAATAAACCGGGAATTGGTATTCAGCTAGTTGAACATGTTGAAGTTAAAACTAAGCCTAAACTAGAAATTAATGCTGGCGAAATCGGTGGTCCATCTGCTGGTTTAATGTTTACTTTGGAAAGTTACGAAGTATTCAGCAAGCAAAATCTTAGTCATGGACATAAAATTGCCGGTACAGGCACAATTTCACCAACAGGTAAGGTCGGCATTATCGGTGGGGTCGATAAAAAGGTAGTAGCAGCCAGCCGAGAAGGAGCAGAAGTCTTCTTTGCCCCAACTGATTCATCAAGCGTGAAAAAGAGTGAAACTAATTATGCTGTAGCTAAAAGAACCGCTAAAAAAATCCATACAAAGATGAAAATAGTTCCAGTAGATACTTTTGATGATGCTCTGAACTATTTGAAATCACATTACTAAAAATTTTTGCAAAAAAATTAAAGTCCAGAAAAAATTCTGGGCTTTTTTTGCGTATTAAATAGTAGAGGTGAAATTTTATGGATTTTGAAAAAATTAAAGAATTTGTGTTGGAAAAGAAATTATATTTCATTGTAGCGGTTGTATTGCTACTAGGTGGACTATGGCTTAAAAAAGGAGATGGGGCAGAGGAGCCCTCATTTGATAATAATCAGAAAGTAAGTCAGTCCAGTAATATGAGCTCAAATGATAATTCTGCGGCTAATGCTAGTTCAGCAAGCAACGCGTCTAATGTTGCTTCTTCTGAGTCTAAAACAGTAACTTGCGATATTTCAGGTGCCGTTAAGCATCAGGGAGTTTATACGTTAAAAAATGGGGCTAGATTGCAAGAGTTAATTGAAGCCGCTGGTGGAACTACGGATAAAGCGCAATTAAAGACGATTAATCGGGCTATTTTATTAAAGGATCAAGACAAAATTCATATTCCGTATAAAGGCGAAAAAGTAGATAGTGCATTAACTGCTGGTACGGGCAATAATTCAGCTTCAGCGGCTGCTAATAGCTCCTCTGAAAATCAAGGAAGTGGGGAAAAGGTTAATTTAAATACAGCAGATGTAGCTGGCTTACAGAAATTAACGGGAATAGGAGAAAAGAAAGCAGAGCAAATTATTGCCTACCGTGAACAAAATGGCTCATTTAAAAAAGTGGAGGATTTAATGCAGGTATCAGGAATAGGAGAGAAGACTTTTGCCAGTCTCAAGGATCAACTCACTGTTTAAAAATGATGTTGGATTTTATTTATTAACAGCTTTATTATTGATTGTAATCTCTTTTTTAGCATTTATTTGTGACTCATTCAGTCAAAAAATAGTTTGCATTTCTGCTGCTGGTTATTTTTCCTTTTTATTGTTAAAAAAATATGCAGCTAGTCTGAAATTGGTTTTAGTACTAGTCACTCTATTTATTGGTTCGATTATTTTGAATAAAAAAGAAGTGCATTTTGAATTATCTGAGCAAAGTCAAATACAGATTTATCCCGATCAAGTTCGTGTTAAAGATAATTATTTAACGGGCGTAGGTCATTTTAAGCAGGGGAAAATCTTAATAAGTGGCAAAGTACCAACTGAACAAGAAAATAATTTAAAGCAAGGACTGCCATTGATAGTTAGCCAGATTAAAGGTGAATGCGGAATTATTGAACCTGCAACTAATATTGGCGAATTTGATTATCAAACTTATTACGCGGCAAAAGGAATCACTCAAAAGATAAAATATTTTAGCTGCGAGATGAAGGCTGTCAAATCAAATGGCGTAATTACTGGTTTGCATAAATTGCGCTTTAATTTGCAAAAATATTTTCAAAAAATGCCACAATTATTAGGCTTTTTTGCCAGTGAATTACTTTTAGGTGAAAATAATGCGCAAGAAAATCAAGAAATTCTGAATAATTATCGTGATTTGGGAGTTATTCACTTATTAAGCATTTCTGGTTTGCACGTTGGATTATACGTCTTAATAATTAGTACAATCTGTTTTTACTTAAAAATGACAGATGAAGAAGCATTTATTTGTTGTTGCGTAGTGCTATTGTTGGGCATCTTTTTAAGCTATGGGCAAGCAGGATTTGTTAGGGCCAGCTTAACGTACTTTCTAGGTAAAATTTGCAAATTCAAAGGATATCGAGTAGCGGCAATTGATATATTGGGCTTAGCTTGCATTTTGCATATTATGATTGTGCCACGTCTGTTTATGATAGCTGGAGCAATTTTGAGTTATTTGTTGGCTTTAGGCTTACAGCTGACAAATAAATTTGGCAAAATGCAACAATCGATTTTATTGAATGTGCTATTAACGCCATTATTACTGTTTTATTTTTACCAGGTTAATTTCCTGACTGTTTTATTTAATTTGATGGTGGTCCCTTATTTTAATTGGGGTGTTATGCCTGTAACGTTTATCAATATTGTATTATTTAGCTTTACTAAAAAATTGGCTCCATTATTTGAACAGATTTTGGAATTGGGTGAAAAAGCAATTGGTAGTTTATCTAATACCCAATTAGGGTTATTAACATTTGGCAAAATAAATTGGTGGCAGTGTTTAATTTTAATATTGATAACAATGTTGCTGATAATTGCTTTAAGAGAACGTCCGGAATGGAAATTTAATAAAAAAGAATTAAGCATGGTTTTAATTAGCACTTATCTAATATTTTTCGGCATGATACATTTTCCGTTGCGAGGACAAGTAACCTTCATTGATGTAGGACAAGGAGATAGTATTTTGATTACTACTCCGTTTCCGCGCAAGGCATATATGATTGACACAGGGGGAAAGCTGAATTTTTCGGGTAAAAAAGTAACACCCCAAGTCAATCGTATTACTATTCCTTTTCTAAAAAGTTTGGGGATTAGTACACTTGATGGAGTATTTGTTTCGCATCAGGATGCAGACCATGTTGGTGATTTAGGGCCGCTACTTGAGCAAGTTCATGTGAAAAGAATTTTTATGGCTAAAGGTTTGATTAATAATCCTTCTTTTCAAAAAAGATTAAATGGTCGAATTAAACATACTAAATTAGTTGAACTACTGGCAGGGATGCAAGTAAAAGATCCTAAAATTACGTTTAATGTGGTTTATCCGTACCAACCTGGAGAAGGAAAGAATGAGGATTCTTTGAGTTTATTCTTTAGAGTCGCCAATAAGAATTGGCTTTTTACAGGAGATTTAGGCCAGGAAGGAGAAAAAGAGATTATGCAGAAATCCAATTTATCTGTTGATTATTTCAAATTGGGACATCATGGCAGTAAAACTTCATCCAATCCGGATTTTCTACGAGTGATTCATCCGCAAAAAGTTTTTATTTCAGCAGGACGAAAGAACCGTTTTGGTCACCCACATCAAGAGACGCTAACCACGCTTAGTGAACAACAGATACCATGGGTTTCAACCCAAGACTGTGGTATGATTAGCTGGTATTATGGTGGAATGCAAAAATCAGAATTTAATTACTTTTTGAAGCGGGGTAAAAAATGACCTTACTTTCTTTATTTAAAAATACGAATAATAATAACCCCCATACTTTGATTTGGGGTGGAGATGATTTTCTTAATGATTATCTAGCTAATTCATATATTAAAGAAGATCAATTTAAGGACTTAGAGCATGTCAGTGTAGATTGTGAAAATGATGGTTTGGATGAATTAATTGCTAGTTTGACAGAATCAAGTTTATTTAGTGAAAATAAATTAATCCTTATAAAGAATCCATTTTTCTTAACGGCAAAGGTACCAAAAAAGCTAAAGAAACAGATGGATGATTTACAGAAAATTTTTGATAATCTAAATGAATTAGAAGATGTAGTGGTAATTGTTGCTTCATATGATAAACTTGATCGTCGTAAAAAGCTGACTAAGACGGTCTTAAAGCAGTTTAATGTGGTTGAGCCAACTATTCGTTCTTATGAAGTAGGGGCAGTAGTAAAATCGCTTATTAAAGCTGAAGGATATACTATTACGCAATCTGCTTTGCAACTATTAATTGAACGCAGCGATCAAGTTATTGATACTATTTTAAGTAATTATCAGAAATTAAAGATGGCAGCTAGTGATAATAAGATCACTGAAAAATCCGTTATGCAGAACGTGGATTTATCATTAGCGCAAAATATTTTTGCTATTTTAGAGGCCGCATTAAATAAAAATTATCAAGAAGCCATAGAGCGTCTTGATAATCAATTAAGAGAAGGTACAAATCCGATTCAACTGCTAGCAGTTTTTGAAAACCAATTAGAATTAATATTAGTGGTAAAAATTCTAGCTAAAAGGGGTAGAAGCGAAGTACAAATTGTGAAAGAACTCGGCGTCCATCCCTATAGAGTAAAATTGGCTTTAAAAAATAAGTTAAATGTGTCTAAATTAGAGCAGTTATTGCAAAAAGCAATTCAACTGGAGTTTAATTACAAAAATGGAACATATCATGAAGACAATTTCTTAAAGTTGTTTGTATTATCTGTTTAAAGCAAAAAAAGAGAGAAGAAATCAAATTTCTTCTCTCTTTTTGATTAGTAATAAGTAAAATTACTTGTTTGCTAATTTAGTTAAACGACTCTTGTCACGAGCAGCCTTGTTCTTGTGGATTAAGCCCTTTGAAGCAGCCTTGTCCAAAGCGCGAACAGCTTCTAAATGCAATTTGGAGACGTCTTCTTTACTATCACTTTCAACAGCGTTCTTGAACTTCTTAACAGCAGTTCTTAACTTGCTCAATTCAGAAGCGTTGCGTTTGTTAGTAGCGTTTTGCGTCTTAACACGTTTGATAGCTGATTTGATTTGTGGCATGAAATTCACCTCCAATGATTTAGAAATTTACTTCATCCATTATACTTAAGAACCACTTGGGATGCAAGATAATTTGAGCTTGCTTTTTTAAAAAATATTGTGTAATATAGTTCGAGTGAACCGTTAACGCTGTTTACCCGCTCACACCGACGGTAAACGTTGTTAATGGCAATTATTTATGAAAGGTGAAATTTTTATGGCAATTTCAAAAACTGAAAAAGACAACATTATTAAAGAATACGCAACTCACGAAGGCGACACTGGTTCTGTAGAAGTTCAAGTTGCTCTTTTAACTGCAGACATCAACAACTTGACTGACCACATGAAGAGCCACAAGCACGACCACCACTCATACGTTGGTTTGCTTAAGAAGATCGGTCACCGTCGTAACTTGCTTCGTTACTTAGAAAACAACGACGTTAACCGTTACCGTGAATTGATCAAGAAGCTAGGTCTTCGTCGTTAATTTCTTAATCATAACGAAAGAAAAGTCAACCATAGGGTTGGCTTTTTTTGCATCTGTCATATTTTCCTCCTTTATGCTAAAATTGAAACAGATATTTTTACGTTGTGATCTTTTAGATCCATAAAAAATTAAAAATTTTAATATAGAAAAGGAAATATAATGGCTAATCAACTAAAGATTATGGTCTTGAGCGGTGTACGTGAACAGGGTAAAGACATGTTTGCCGTTCAGGTTAATGATGAAATTTTTGTTCTTGATGCCGGACTGAAGTATCCTGATAGTTCTTTATTCGGTATCGATGTAGTAATTCCTGATCTTGATTTCTTTGAACAATATGGAGACCGAGTAGCAGGAATCTTTTTAACGCACGGGCATGCTGATTCAATTGGTGCATTGCCATATATTTTGCGTAAGTATGATATTCCAGTATTTGGTTCTCAATTAAGTATTGAACTTGCCAAGATAGAAGTTCAACGTGAAAATAAGCATCGCAAAAATAGTTTATTCCACGTAATTGATGCAGATACCGAAATCGATTTTAAGAATGCAAGTATCTCATTCTTCCATACTACCCACTCAATTCCTGATTCATTAGGTATTGATGTTCATACTCCAGCAGGTGAGATCGTTTATACTGGTGATTTCAAGTTTGATCCAACTGCTGCCGACAACTACCGGACTGATATGGATCGCTTAGCTAAAATTGAACAAAAAGGAGTTCTTGCTCTTTTAAGTGATTCATCAAATGCGGAAGCTTCATATCCTAATGTTTCAGAACAAGATATTGGTAACTTTGTAACTAATGTTTTTAGAAATGCAACTGGTCGAATTATCGTTGCAGCTAAGGCATCTAATTTGAATCGCGTGCAAGAAGTTTTAAACGCAGCTAAAGCTACTGGAAAGAGAGTACTTTTAACTGGTCGTGATTTGGCTAAAATTGTTAGAACTTCAATGAAATTAGGCTATTTAGATGTGCCAGATGGCCTTTTAATGCGAGTTAAGGATTTAAAGACCGTGCCAGATAATCAAACAGTTATTTTGGAAACTGGTCGAATGGGTGAACCACTTAACTCATTACAAAAAATGGCTAAGAATCGCCATAGTATGATTACTATTCATGATGGTGATTTAGTCTTTATTGCTACAACTCCATCTCATGCCGTTGAAACTATGGTGGCTGAAACCAGTGACCTTGTCTATAAAGCAGGCGGAACAGTTATTCAATTGGGCCGCAACATGCATACTAGTGGGCATGCAACCGGTCGTGATATTCAATTATTGATTGATACTTTAAAGCCTAAGTTCTTAATCCCAGTTATTGGTGAGTATAGATTGTTAGAAATTGTTCGTAGCTTGGCTATTAAGACTGGTATGAGTCCTAAGAATATCTATATTACTAAAAATGGTGATTGCTTAGACTACGACTTTAAGAGGAAACGCTTCTACTTATCTGATCCTGTCCCTGGTGAAGACACTATGATCGATGGCTCAGGTGTTGGTGATGTAGGTAACATTGTTTTGCGCGATCGAGAAGTGCTTTCTGATGATGGTATTTTCATTGCTGTAGTTACAATTGATCGTAAAAAGAAAAAGATTATCGCAGAACCTAAAGTAACTAGCCGTGGATTTGTCTACATTAAAGCCAATAGACAGTTGATGAATGATTCAATTGATGTGATTAAAAAGGCAATTAACAGCAACTTCGAGCACAAGAAGTTTGATTGGACAGAATTAAAGCAAGATATTCGCAGCGATTTGGAGAAATTCTTATATAAGAAAACAAATCGTCGTCCCGTTATTTTGCCAGTTGTGATGGAAGTAAACCAAAACCGTCATCGTGCTATGCAAAAGCGTAATGAGAAAAAGCAAGAAAATAACAAATCACATTCATCAAACAATAAAACAAGAAATAATAAAGAAAAGAAAGAATAATTATGACATCAGTAAGTCAAAAGAATTTATTGAAACTTGCTGAAGAAAATAAGCACAAGGGAGATCTTGCTGCGGCAATTCAAAATTTAGAAGAAGCATTGCGAGGAGAGCATTCATTAGATGTGATCTTGGAGCTTTGTGATCTCTATTGTGCAAATAAACAAGAAGATCAGGCCTATGCTTTAATTAAAGAAGAGCCTGATCTTTTTTCTAATAAGCAAGTATATCGGATGTATTGTAAAGTTTTAAAGGAAAATAACTTTTTAATAGAAGCTTTACAGTTAAAAGAAATTACAGGGTTAGAATTACCTTTTAAGGTGCAGCCTGTTTCTGAAGAAAAGCAACAGCAAATTATGCAGTCTTTTAAGGCAAAAAAGCAGGTTAACCAAATGGATTATGAAAGCTTGCATAAATTAAATTTGGTTAATTTTACAACTTTTGCTCAAAGTATTTTATTAGAACCTATTTCAGAATTCGCTGTGCGCTTATCTCTTTGTGAAGATCTTATTAGACTAAAGTTGAAAGATAAATTTAAAGTGTGGGTTTTGGATGATTTAACCGAATTTATTCCTGCAGATACTTTGCTTTTAGAAAAAGCCCCTAAATACAAAGAGATAATTTCAGCTATTGGGGCTAAATTTAGTCATAATCCTAGTCAATTACCGCTTATGATTGGTGAAACCAATTTAGTATTAGGTAGTTTGTACCCTAAGCTAGATGATTATGTAGATGAACCTGATAGTTTTGCTAGCGATTTGGTAGCTTATTTGCAACAAAGAAATGGCAGAACTCATCAAGATTTATTTGAAAAAATTTATCGAAAATTTACAAATTAAAAAATAGGTAAAAAAGGTTTACATTTTCAAAGTATTTAGTATAATTAGCAAAGGATATTTTCGTTAGGCAATTTAGCTTAAGCTTTTTTACTAGGCAATTGCCGAAGAAAGTAGTACAATATTCAACAGAGAATTATCCGTTAACTTATCTCAACGGACTTCTTGCAAATTTACAGGAGGGTCATTTTAATGGCAGAAAAAGAACATTACGTTAGAACTAAGCCACACGTAAACATTGGTACTATCGGTCACGTTGACCACGGTAAGACCACTTTAACTGCGGCTATTACTACTGTTTTAGCTGACAAGGGTTTGGCTAAGGCTGAAGATTACTCACAAATCGATGCTGCACCAGAAGAAAAGGAACGTGGTATCACTATTAACACCGCCCACGTAGAATACGAAACTGAAAATCGTCACTACGCTCACATGGACGCTCCAGGCCACGCCGACTACATCAAGAACATGATTACCGGTGCTGCACAAATGGATGGTGCTATCTTAGTTGTTGCTGCAACTGATGGTCCTATGCCACAAACTCGTGAACACATTTTGCTTGCTCGTCAAGTTGGTGTTAACTACATCGTAGTATTCTTAAACAAGTGCGATTTGGTTGACGACCCAGAATTGATCGACTTGGTTGAAATGGAAGTTCGTGACTTGTTAACTGAATACGATTACCCTGGTGACGATATTCCAGTTGTTCGTGGTTCAGCTTTGAAGGCTTTACAAGGCGACAAGGAAGCTCAAGAACAAATTCTTAAGTTGATGGACGTCGTTGATGAATACATCCCAACTCCAGAACGTCAAACTGACAAGCCATTCTTAATGCCAGTTGAAGACGTATTCACTATCACTGGTCGTGGTACTGTTGCTTCAGGTCGTATCGACCGTGGTACTGTTAAGGTCGGCGATGAAGTCGAAATCGTTGGTTTGGTAGACAAGGTTCTTAAGTCAGTTGTTACTGGTTTGGAAATGTTCCACAAGACTTTGGACTTAGGTGAAGCCGGCGATAACGTTGGTGTATTGCTTCGTGGTATTGACCGTGACCAAGTTGTTCGTGGTCAAGTATTGGCTGCTCCAGGCTCAATCCAAACCCACAAGGAATTCAAGGCACAAGTTTATGTCTTGAAGAAAGAAGAAGGTGGACGTCACACTCCATTCTTCTCAGACTACCGTCCACAATTCTACTTCCACACCACTGATATTACTGGTGAAATTGAATTGCCAGAAGGTACTGAAATGGTTATGCCTGGTGATAACACTGAATTCACTGTTACTTTGATTAAGCCAGCTGCCATCGAAAAGGGTACTAAGTTCACCATCCGTGAAGGTGGTCGTACCGTTGGTGCCGGTCAGGTTACTGAAATCCTTGACTAATTTCTAACGATATAGCAAAAAAGATGCACTTCTTCACAGGAGCGCATCTTTTTTCTTTTAGATTTGTTTTTTGTGCCAGTTTAAGGTAAGATAACTTAGTATGCAAGAAGCAAACTCAAACTTGACATTGGAGGTATTTTATTAATGTCTGTAAAATGGGAAAAGACCGGTAAAACAACCGGTGAACTTACTTTTGATATTTCAAAAGATGAAATTAAATTAGGTTTGGATCAAGCTTTTAGAAGAGTTAAGAAAAACTTACGTGTTCCTGGTTTTAGAAAGGGTCACGTTTCTCGTGTTATTTTTGATCAATACTATGGTGAAGAAGCATTATATGAAGATGCTTTAAACATTGTATTGCCAAATGCATATTCTGCTGCTGTTAAGGAAGCAGGTATTGCTGCAGTTGGTCAACCACAAATTGTTCCAGTATCAATGGACAAAGATAAAGACTGGACTATGAAGGCTACTGTTACTGTAGAACCAGAAGTTAAGTTAGGCGACTACAAGGGTATCGAAGTTCCAAAGCAAAATACTCGTGTATACCAAAAAGACGTTGATGCTGAACTTGATAAGCGCCGTGAACAAAATGCTGAACTTGTACTTAAGAAGGGTAAGTCAGCTAAGGGCGACACTGTAACCATCGATTACAAGGGTACTATTGATGGCAAGGAATTTGAAGGCGGCTCAGCTGAAAACTACTCACTTGAATTAGGTTCAGGCGCATTCATTCCTGGCTTTGAAGATCAACTTATCGGTCACGAAGCAGGCGATGATGTTGATGTTGTTGTAACCTTCCCTAAGGATTACGGTGCAAAGGATTTAGCAGGTAAAGAAGCACACTTTGCAACTAAGATTCACGAAGTTAAGTCAAAGCAACTTCCTAAGTTAGACGACGAGTTTGCTAAGGATGTTGATGATTCAGTAGATACTCTTGATGAATTAAAAGACAAGATCAAGAAGCAATTGAAGGATCAAAAGGAACAAGCTGCAAACGATGCTATTCAAGAAGCAGCTATTGAAGGTGCAGTAAAGAACGCTACTGTTGATGAAATTCCTGATGCAATGATTCAAGACGACGTTGATACTCAATTGAACCAATACTTAGGTAACATGCAACGTCAAGGTATTGATCCACAAACTTACTACAAGTTGACCAATACTAATGAACAACAATTACGTTCACAATTTGCTAAGAACGCTGCTGAAAGAGTTAAGACTAACTTAGTTCTTGAAGCTATTGTTGAAAAAGAAGGCCTTAAGGCAACCAAGGAAGAAATTGATAAGGAAATCAAGGACCTTGCTGCTGAATACAACATGGATGAAAAGACTGTACGTAACACTTTGTCAGACGACATGTTAAGTCACGACATCACTGTACGTAAGGCTATGGATCTTGTTACTGATAATGCTAAGCAAGTTGCTAAGGCAAAGCTTGAAGCAAAAGAAGCAGAAGACAAGAAGGAAAGTAAGTAATAAATAAATTATTACTGATTTCTCATTAAAAAGCGGCTTTAGGCCGCTTTTTTTGATATTTAAGCTTAATATTTATCAAAATATGTTAATTTATGATAATCTATTTTGGTAGGTATAGGGAGGAAATATAATGGCAAATCAGTTTACAGATCAAGAAGAGATTAAATGTTCTTTTTGTGGTAAAACTCAAGACCAAGTCAAAAAAATGATCGCTGGTAATGGCGTTTATATTTGCAATGAATGCGTTGACTTATCTAAAAAAATCATTGATGATGAATTACGTGCAGATTCTGTTAAAACTGCAAGTCAATTACCAAAACCAATGGAAATTAAAAAACAACTTGATCAATACGTAATTGGCCAAAATCGTGCTAAAAAGGTATTATCTGTTGCTGTTTATAATCATTACAAGAGAATCAGTCAAATGGATGTTGATTCTTCTACAGAATTACAGAAGTCTAATATTGCAATGATTGGTCCTACTGGATCAGGTAAGACTTATTTAGCTCAAACTTTAGCTCGAATCTTAAATGTACCTTTTGCAATTGCAGATGCAACCACATTAACCGAGGCTGGTTATGTTGGGGAAGATGTAGAAAATATCTTGCTAAAATTATTGCAAAATGCAGATTACGATTTGGAACGTGCTCAACGCGGCATTATTTATATCGATGAAATTGACAAAATTTCTAAGAAATCTGAGAATGTTTCAATTACTCGTGATGTTTCAGGTGAAGGTGTACAACAATCATTACTGAAGATCTTAGAAGGTACTATTGCTTCAGTTCCGCCTCAAGGTGGTCGTAAGCACCCACAACAGGAAATGATCAAGATGGACACCACTAACATTCTGTTTATTGTTGGTGGGGCTTTTGATGGTATTGAACAAATCGTTAAGAATAGATTAGGTAAAAAGACGATTGGTTTCGGTGCTGAAAATGAAGTTGATAAAATTGATGCAGATGATTGGACTCGTCATTTAACTACAGCAGATTTAGTTAAATTTGGAATGATTCCTGAATTTATTGGTAGAATTCCAATTATCACAACTTTAGATAAGCTTAACAGTGAAGATTTGGTAAGAGTATTAACTGAACCAAAGAATGCTTTGGTTAAGCAATATAAGAAGCTACTTTCACTTGATGGTGTTGACCTTAAGTTTACTGATGGTGCGCTTAAAGCAATTGCTGATTTGGCAATTCAAAGAAATATGGGGGCACGTGGTTTAAGAACTATAATTGAAAATTCAATTATGGATATCATGTACAAGACTCCAAGTGAAAAAGACATTGAAGCCGTTGAGGTAACCAAAGATGTAATTACGCGTCATGCTGAACCTAAGGTTATTCGTAAAAAGGATAAAAAAGAAAGTAGTAAAGCACAGGTAGGCGCTAATGATAATTAAAAGTAGTAGTTATGCTGTCAGTGCAGTTAGAGAAGATCAATATCCTAAGGATGATTTGCCTGAGATTGCATTATCAGGCCGCTCAAACGTTGGAAAGTCAAGTCTGATTAACACTCTACTTAATCGAAAAAACTTGGCTAGAACCTCTTCACAGCCTGGTAAAACGCAAACCTTGAATTTCTATCTAGTAAATGATGAGTTTTATCTTGTAGACGTACCAGGGTATGGTTATGCAAGAGTTTCGCAAAAGAAACGCCAAGAATTTGGTGAGATGATTCAAGATTACTTGGAAACAAGACCCAACTTAAAGGGATTAGTAATTTTAATTGATTCGCGTCATGAACCAACTAAAGATGATATTGCAATGTATAATTATGCTCAATATCTGAATTTACCTATTTTAGTTGTATGTACGAAGATTGATAAAATAAAAAGGAGCCAAGTAAATAAAGTAATGTCCCGTTTGAAAAAGAACATAGATCTTAATTATGATCATGTAACGGTTTTGACATTCAGTTCCGTAACTAAATTGCATGTTGCAGAACTGGGCAACTGGATTGAAGAAAAAATTAGTAAATAAAGAATGAGAAAGCTGTTAACTGAGGTTAGCAGCTTTTTCTTATGAGATGATTATTAGAATAAATTTACTTAAAAGAAAGGGTGCTAAAATTGAAAGTGTAGTAAAGAAAGTAGAGGCTTCATCTTGGATGATAATAAAACACAGAAAAAGACATTAACTACTTTAAGCCTGGTTTTAATGATCATAACTACGGTTTATGGTTTCGGTAATGTCTCGGTTTCATACCGGCAAATGACTTATGCCGGAATTATTTGGTTTATTTTAGCCGGAATTTGTTTTTTCTTTCCAGCTGGATTAATGATGGCAGAATATGGTTCAGCCTTTCACGATGCAAAAGGTGGAATTTACTCCTGGCTTGCGGGCTCTATTGGCGAAAAATGGGCCTTTATCGGGACTTTTGTTTGGCTGGCTAACTGGGTACTTTGGCTAGTATCTAGTGCCTCAAGACTCTGGATTTCGATTTCAGCGCTAGTTTTTGGTAAAGATACAACTCAGAGTTGGAATTTATTTGATTTACATGGAACACAGCTAATAGGTGTATTGGCAATTCTATTCATGATTGTATCTACATACTTGTCTTCAAGAGGGATGACTGGAATTAAGATCATGTCCTCAATTGGTGGCTGGTTTATGATCGGGATGAACTCGATTTTTATCTTATCTAGTTTGTTAGTCATCATTATGAATCATGGACAATTAGCACAGCCAATCACTGGTTGGCAGAGTTTTATTATTTCACCTAATAAGGATTTCCAAACTCCAATTACTATTATTTCCTTTGTTGTCTATGCAGTATTTGCATATGGTGGTATGGAGACCGTAGGTGGGGTAATTGACAGTATGAAGCATCCCGAAAAAGATTTCCCTAAGGGCTTAATTATCGGTAGTTTGTTTACGATTATTTCTTATGTTTTAATGATCTTTATGACCGGTTTTTCGGTTAATTATCAAAAGGATATCGTTCAAACCGGTGCTAACACAGGTAATATTACTTATGTGGTTTACGGGACTTTGGGTAAAGCGTTCGGTACCGCCTTACATTTGGATCCGCAGACTAGTTTAATGATTGGTAAAATCTTTACGAGAGCAATTGCCTTATCAGGATTAATGGGAATGATGGGTGCTTTCTTCGTATTACTATATTCACCCGTTAAGTCCTTTATCATGGGATCTGATCCACGTCTTTGGCCGAAGGCTGCAACTAAATTAAACAAACATGGCATTCCTGCTAATGCAATGTGGGCTCAAACTGTTTTCGTCTGCTTGTTAATTGCGGTCGTTTCCTTCGGTGGTAGTGCAGCTACAAGCTTTTATCAAATTTTGACCGATATGGGTAATGTTGCTGCAACTGCGCCATATATCTTTTTGATAGGTGCATTTCCATTTTTCTTAAAGAAAGATTATTCGCGTAAATTTAGAGTATTTACGAATTATAAATGGACAGTAGCGCTGGTAGTATTTGTTGAAATAATTGTTTGCACGGGTATTATATTTACAGTTTTACAACCAATTTTGGAACACAGATATGCGACAGCTTTCTGGACTGGATTTGGACCTATTTTCTTTGGTTTAATAGCTTATATTTTTTATCGTACTTCAAAGAAAAAACATGGTTTAACCGATTTAAATTAAATACAAAAAAGACTTGCTTTAAAAAAAGCAAGTCTTTTTGATTACGCTAAAGTTGTAATGTCGTTGAATTTAGGTAAATTATCGACAAATCTTTCATAGGCGGTTTGCTCATTAGTTTCAGTAATTTGTGCATTAGCAAAGTTCCTATTTCTTAAATCCTCTTCAGCAATAGAAATTTGATGAGTAAAGGTCGCATTTCCAATGAGTTCAATCCAGTAATTATTGTCTTCATAGTGAACAATGGTTTTTACCATGCCGCCTGGATTGTAAACGTTGATTGGTGTGTCAAATTCTGCCATTTCTGGTTTGGTTAAACAAAATGCTAATGAGGTAGCAGACATTCCAGTTCCACAAGCATTGGTAAAGCCAACACCGCGTTCATAAGTCCTCACAAATAAGCGATTCTTATCAAGGATTTGAGCAAAATTAACATTAACACCATCAGTGAAGTAAGGATTCTCACTATTGAGTCGTTTACCGACGATTCCTAGGATAGGACCTGTTATTTGTTTTTGATTAACAAAGCTAATTAAATGGGGATTCGGCACGGCAATAGAAGAAAAACGTAAACCGGGATAAAGTTCAGGAGCAAAATCATCTATTAGACGATCATGTCCTAAATTATCAAATGGCAAGGCTTCTTTATTGAAATGGACAGGCGAAATTTCAACTGCAAAGGCAGGAACGCTTGGGGCAAAGTCATCGTCTTTTCTAACGCGGAGACTAGCATTCATTGTATCAACCAAGAAATTAGTTTTTTGGTACTTTTCACTTAAATAACGAGCGACAGTTCTAAGCCCGTTGCCACACATTGAAGCTTCACTACCGTCGGCGTTGATAACACGCATTTGGGCCAAAGCATTTTCTCTGACTGGCTTATTGACTACTAATACACCGTCTGCACCGTCAAGAAGACCAGTTTGTGAATCTGTAAGCTTAATAGTTAATTCTTTTAGTTCAGAATCAGACAATTCTTGCTTCAATTCGGTTTGATCAAGGATAAAGAAATGATTTTGTGACCCATGTACTTTTAATAACTTAACCATGATTTTCTCCCTTCGTAAAAAATTGTTGATAGATAATTTTAACTGCTTCGTCTGCCTTTTCCTTCTTGGTTCCGATCATCATTGAGATTTGGGATGCACCTTGGTTGATCATGCGAGGTGAAATATCGTGATCACCTAAAGAATCTAAAATTTGGCGACTAACAACATGATATTTCTTCATTCCTTCACCAACGACCATGATAATGGCATAATCGTCAATCCATTCAAGTTGATCTGGATTGATTGTTGCTTGAATTTCATTACAAATTTGATCAATTAGCTGATCATTTAGGAAATCATTGTTAAAAATAATTGTGATGTCATCAATACCAGAAGGCATGTGTTCGTATGGCACATTGTGCTTGTACAAGATTTGTAGGATACGTAAAGTAAAACCAGCTTCTTTGTTTAGCAAATATTTATGCAAATAAAGAGCTGAGAATTGTTTTTGGCTGGTTACACCAGTAATAACATTATCTGGTACAAAGTCCTTGTCTGGAACGATGATAGTACCAGGTTGATCAGGCTCATGAGTATTTTTTACGTTGATAGGAATTTGGCCTTGAATAGCGGGAATCAAAGCTTCATCGTGAAAAACAGAGAAGCCCGCATAAGATAGTTCTCGCATCTCGCGATAAGTCATTTTCCTAATGGATTGTGGATTATCTACAATATGCGGATTAGCTGCAAAAATTCCGTTAACATCTGTAAAGTTTTCATACATATCTGCATGAAATCCGCGAGCTAGAATCGCCCCAGTAATATCGGATCCACCACGTGAAAATGTGGCAATATTACCTGATGGGGTGATACCGAAAAATCCAGGGAAAATAACCCGTTCATCAGGTTCTATTTTTACTTGGTCAAGATTGAGATAACTTTCCGGATTGACCAATGCATCGTTAGGTTCGCCTGTAACGATTAAACCCGCTTCTGTTGGATCAAGAAAGCGACTTTTAACACCTTGATGTTGCAATATCATGGCAATTAAACGGGCGTTAAGACGCTCGCCGTGAGCTTTAAAAGCGGCCATTAAGTAGCTCGAATTAGGATAATTTCTGCTAGGTAAAGCTAAAAGAATATCTTTGATAACCTTAAGTTCTTCGTCAGCTACACCAAAGAAATGCCCGATTTCTTGATAACGCATAAAAATGGTTTGGACGATTTCATCAGTATTTTCACTCTTAAGTGTCATATTGGCGTACTTGATTAAAAGATCTGTGATTTTGATGTCGTCATCGTTTCTTTTACCTGGCGCAGAAACTACGATTACGCGTCTTTCAGGATCACTTAAAATAATATTTAATGCTTGTTCTACATTTTGTCCGTTAGCTAAAGAGCTACCACCAAACTTAACTACTTTCATAACATAATCCCCTTAAAGTGAAATTTCATAATTCGTTAATTTAAAAATGGATCCAAACTAAATTAATTTGAATTTTAGCATTATTTTTTAATCTTGCAACAAAAAGTTGAAAATACCGGCCTTGAATAGAAAAGCATATATAGTATAAATTAAAAATCAATAAAAAAGTATTGACTAAAATTTAATAAGAATGTAGACTACATGTAAATCGAAGAGGCGCAACTGACATAAGTAGCAATTACGAGTTAGGCAAAACGAAGACTAATTGCGAAAGGGGAGGTTGCCGAAGCTTAAACCAGGCTAAAGGGATAAGCTGGGTCGTGATTGAATAAATTACGGACTGTCGCGGACAAAATTCGCGGAGCGCTATCGACCATTAGATTAAGTGAAGACTAATCCATTGTTTGTTTAGCGCAGACAATGGATTTTTTTATTGGGTGCTTCGCATGGATAGAGACTAGGGGCAAGATATGAATTCACAAATTTTAGAAAATCAGATCAATCAAGCAGGACATTTAACTATTGGCGGTGTTGATACAGTTGAATTAGCTAAAAAGTATGGCACACCTCTTGTTGTATACGATGTAGAGCAAATTCGTAATCAAATTAGAGCTTTTAAAAAGGTTTTTGAAGAAGAAAATGTAAAGTATGCCGTCAGTTATGCCAGCAAAGCATTTGCTTGTATAGCGATGTACCAACTAGCTGCAGCAGAAGGAGCTTACACTGATGTGGTTTCAGATGGAGAGTTATATACAGCCTTGAAAGCACATTTTCCAGTAGAGAAAATCAGTTTTCACGGTAATAATAAGTCCAAGTCAGAACTTGAAATGGCCGTTAAAAATCATGTGGGCAAAATTATTGTTGATAATTTTCATGAAATTAAGTTATTGGATCAGGTTTTACGTGAACAAGATACCAAAATTGATGTCATGTTAAGAATTACGCCAGGCATTTCAGCTCATACACATGAATATGATCAAACAGGTCAGGTCGATAGTAAATTTGGTTTTGACTTAGAATCTGGTCAAGCCGATTTAGCCTTAGAACAAGTTTTAGCTAACTCAAGAATGAATATGATCGGGCTACATGCTCATATTGGATCACAAATTTTTGAATTGAATGGTTTTGAAATGGCTGCTAAAAAATTAATGGAAATTGCTGAAAATTGGCGTAGTCAATATGGTTATACTGCTCAAGTAATTAATGTCGGCGGTGGCTTTGGTATTAAATATACTGCAGAAGATAATCCATTAAAGCCAGAAGAATTTGTTAGGGCAATTGTTAAAACTATCAAAGAAGAAGCTAAGAATGCCTCATTTCCACTTCCAGAAATTGATATTGAACCTGGTCGCTCTATCGTAGGACCAGCCGGTTATAACTTATATACAACAGGGAGTCGCAAAATTGTTCCAGGTCATCGTCCATATGTAACCGTAGATGGCGGTATGGGTGATAATATTCGTCCAGCTCTATATGATGCAAAATATGAAACAGTTTTGGCTACTGATCCTCGAGCTGAATTGACTGAACATGTCAGAATCGCTGGTAAATATTGTGAAAGTGGTGACATCTTAGCTGAAGATCAAGCACTTCCAGCAACTAAATCAGGCTCACTTTTAGCAATGCTTGATACTGGAGCATATGGTTATTCAATGGCTTCAAATTATAACCGCAATGCTCGTCCAGCTGTTGTTTTTGCAGAAAAGGGCAAGGCTCAACTAGTCATTAAACGAGAAAGTCTAGAAGATTTAGTTCATTTAGATCAACCATATAATAATGAAGATTAATTTTTAAAGGGGAAAGATTATGACGAAATTAGATGCAAAAAGTATTATCAATTATATTGGCAATGCTCCTAAAAAAACGCCAGTTAAGGTCTTTATTAAGGGACGACTTGATCAAATTAAGTTTCCAGAAGGAATCGACAATTTCACTGAAGCACATTCCGGAGTGCTTTTTGGTGATTGGAAAGATGTTGAACCATTTTTAAAAGAAAATTACAACAAGATTCAAGATTATCGTATTGAGAATAATGCTAGAAATTCAGCTGTGCCTCTGATTGATATGAAGAAATTTGATGCGCGAATTGAGCCAGGTGCTATTATTCGAGATCAGGTAGCTATTGGTAAAAATGCAGTCATCATGATGGGTGCGATTATTAATATCGGTGCTGAAATAGGTGATGATACCATGATTGATATGGGGGTTGTTTTAGGTGGACGTGCAATCGTCGGCAAGCATTGCCATATCGGTGCAGGCAGCGTTTTAGCAGGCGTAATTGAACCAGCTTCTGCTACTCCAGTTAAGATTGACGACAACGTAGTAATGGGTGCCAATGCAGTAGTGATCGAAGGTGTCCATGTTGGTGAAGGTGCCGTAATTGCCGCTGGTGCAGTCGTAACTCATGATGTAGCACCACATACGATGGTAGCTGGCGTTCCTGCTAAGGTAATTAAAAAGGTTGACGATCAAACTGAGAGCAAGACAGGACTAGAAGATAACTTGAGAAAGATTTAATTATGGCAGTTTTAACTGAAAGCGGGCTAATTCAAATTAGAAGGCATTTGCATGAAATTCCTGAATTAGCTTTACAAGAAAAAGAGACACATGATTATTTACTAGAAGTAATTAAGGGATTTAATTCAGAGTTTTTAACTGTAAAAGTACCAGAAGAATTACCAACAGCGATTTTGGTACTAATTAAAGGAAGCAATCCGCAAAGAACAATTGGTTATCGGACCGATATTGATGCGTTACCAGTTGAGGAGAAAACAGATTTACCTTTTTCGTCAAAGCATTCAGGAGTTATGCATGCCTGTGGTCATGATATTCACATGAGTGTTGCATTAGGACTACTTAGTTATTTCAGTGAAAATCAGCCTAAGGATAATATGCTGTTCTTTTTCCAGCCAGCTGAAGAAAGTGAAAGTGGCGGTAAAAAAGCATATGAAAGAGGAATCTTTCAGGGGAAGTTTAAACCTGATGAATTCTATGGCTTGCATGATAACCCTGAATTACCGGCTGGAACAATTGGTTGTCGTGAAGGTACATTATTTGCAGGAACTACTGAAGTTAACATTGATTTGGTTGGTAAGGGCGGTCATGCGGCTTTTCCGCAGAATGCTAATGACACTGTGGTGGCTGCTGCTAGTCTAATTATGCAAGTACAAACGGTTATTTCACGAAGTATCGATCCAATTCAAAGCGGTGTTATCACTTTGGGTAAGGTTAGAGCTGGAACTATTAGAAATGTAATCGCTGGACAGACTCGGATTGAAGGAACAATTCGCGGATTAACGCAAAAAATGATTCTGCAAATTGATCAACGGTTGCGTGATCTATGTGAAGGTATAGCTCGTAGCTATAACATGAAAGTAAATCTTGAGTTAAATCAGGGTGGTTATTGGCCAGTAGAAAATAATCCAGAGCTAACTAAAAACTTCATTAATTATATGAAGAATAATCCGGAAGTGGATTTTGTTGAAACTAAGCCAAAAATGACAGGAGAAGATTTTGGCTTCTTACTTGCCAAATTTCCAGGAACAATGTTTTGGCTAGGTGTTGGTGATCCAAATTCACAGCTGCATTCAGCAACTTTGAATCCAGACGAAAAGAGTATTATGCGCGGAGTTAACGCAATTAAGGGATTTTTAATCGATAGAATGGGGAACTAATATGGCTACATTAATTGATGCAGATTTATTGACGGCAATTGTGACGCCATTTGATGAGAATAAAAAGATTGATTTTGATAGTTTGGAAAAATTAACCAATTACTTAATTGAGCAAGGCTGTAATGGCTTTGTGATAGGTGGTACGACCGGTGAAACCCCGACTTTGACTCATGATGAAAAGATCGAATTGTATAAACACTTTGGTCAAATCGTTAATGGCCGTGCTGTTGTGATTGCCGGAACTGGTAGCAATAATACTGCTGAAACAATTAAATTTACCAATGAAGTGGCAGAAATTGACGGCATTGATTATGCATTGGTTGTTGTACCGCCATATAATAAGCCAAATCAACGCAGCATGGTTGCTCACTTTACTGCAGTGAATGACAACGTTAAGATGCCAATTTTAATCTACAATATTCCAGGCAGAACCGGCGTTAAGATGGAAAAAGAGACGGTTGTTCAATTATCTAAATTAGATAATATTAAGGGAATTAAGCAATGTGCATCCCTTGAAGAAATGGAATACATCATCGATCATAAAGCAGCAGATTTTCAAGTCTTTACCGGAGAAGATACCCAAGCCTTAACTGCAAGATTGCTCGGAGCAAATGGTGTCGTTTCCGTAGCCTCTCATATTTATACTAAAGAAATGCGCCGGATGTATGATGCTTTATATGAAGGAAAATATCCCGAAGCAGCAAGAATTCAACGTTGGTTAACGCCTAGAATGCAAGCTCTGTTCATGTATCCATCTCCATCACCAGTAAAGGCAGTTTTAAATGCACAAGGTTTTGAAACAGGAGATTGTCGTTTGCCTTTAGTTGCCTTGAATGATGAAGAAAAAGTAACTTTAGCCCAGCATTTAGGCTTAGAAGATAAAGCTTTATTGCAAAAATTGCCACTAGATTTAGGAAAGGACCTTGAAAATGACTAAAAAAGTATTAATTGCAGGTTTTACGGGGGCCATGGGGCAAAAAGCCGTGAATTTAGTTAATAATATGCCAGGCTTTGAAGTAGTTGCAGGACTTTCTCCAATTGCCGAAAATAATCCTGAACAATATCATTTGCCTGCAGACGCTAAAATTTTTAAGAGCCTAACAGAAATTCCTGATCATTTAGCAGACTTTTGGATCGACTTTACTACACCTAAGGCAGTATATGACAATGTAAAATTTGCATTGCAACATCATATTAGACCAATAGTAGGTACTACCGGTATGAGTGATGAGCAAGAAGCAGAACTGATTGAACTTTCAAGAAAAGAAAAAGTAGGCGGTCTGATTGCCCCCAATTTCGGAATGTCCGCAGTTTTGTTGATGAAATTTGCAAAAGAAGCTGCTAAATATTTCCCAGATGTTGAAATTATTGAAATGCATCACGCTGATAAAAAAGATGCTCCGTCCGGAACGGCGCTTGCTACAGCTAAGATGATTGCTGAAAATCGTCCTGAACATCAAACAGCACCAGATGAAGTGGAAACCTTGAAAAATGTTCGCGGTGGTGATTATCAAGGAATCAAGATTCATTCAGTTCGTCTGCCTGGCTATATTGCACATGAACAAGTATTATTTGGGGGACCGGGTGAAGCATTAACTATTCGTCAAGATTCATTTGATCGTGGCTCATTTATGAGTGGAGTAAAAGTGGCGTTAGAAAAAGTTGACCAATTAGATGAATTAGTAATTGGTTTAGAAAATATCCTTTAAAGACTAAGGGAGGAAAGATTATGCCGGAATTAGCTAATGATTTAGGTTTTAGCCAAAAAGTACAAAATGTCAAAGCTTCAGGAATTAGAATCTTTGATAATAAGGTTTCAACTATTCCAGGAATCATCAAATTAACTTTAGGCGAGCCTGATATGAATACGCCTGAACATGTTAAAGAAGCCGCAATTAAAAGCATCCAAAATAATGATTCACACTATGCTCCTCAAAAAGGAAAATTAGAATTGCGACAAGCTATTAGCAACTATTTAGATAAGACTATCGGCGTTAAATACGATCCAGAAACAGAAATTGTAGTTACAGTTGGTGCTACAGAAGCGATCAACGCTGCACTTTTTGCTATTACTAATCCTGGTGACAAGATAGCTATTCCAACGCCAGTCTTTTCATTATATTGGCCAGTTGCTACTTTAGCCGATGCCAGTTACGTGTTGATGAACACAACTGCAGATAATTTCAAATTAACGCCGCAAAAATTGACTGAGACTATTAAAGAAAATCCGACAATTAAAGCCGTGATTTTAAATTATCCAACTAATCCAACAGGCGTGGAATATACAGAAGATGAAATTAAGACTTTGGCTAAGGTAATTGAAGAAAATCATTTGTACGTTATTACTGATGAGATTTACAGTACTTTGACTTATGGTGTTGAGCATCATTCTATTGCTAGTTTGATTCCTGAGCGAGCAATTTATATTTCTGGTTTATCCAAGTCCCATGCGATGACTGGATATCGTTTAGGATACATTACAGGACCTGCTAAAATTATGGATCAAATCGGTAAAGTACACGGATTAATGGTAACAACGACAACTGATTCATCCCAAGCCGCAGCGACCGAAGCATTAGAAAATGGATTAAATGATCCAGTGGAGTATCGCAAAGTTTACCAAAAACGAAGAGATTTTGTCTTAGAAAAATTAAATAAGATGGGGATGCAAGCAGTAAAGCCGGAAGGAGCCTTCTACATCTTTACGAAAATCCCATCTCAATATGGTAAAGATGATATGCAATTTGCATTAGACTTGGCCTTCAAAGCTAAGGTAGGCGTAACTCCTGGTAGTGCCTTTGGTCCTGGCGGTGAAGGTTATGTAAGATTGTCATATGCATCTAGCGATGAGAACTTACAAGAAGCAATGAAGAGAATGAATGATTTTTTACAAGAGGTTGAATAAAAATGGTTAGAGAATATAATGTTGCAATTTTAGGAGCTACGGGTGCTGTTGGTAGAAGAATGATTGATCAATTGGCTAAGTCAACTATTCCGGTAAAAAGTGTAAAGTTATTAGCCTCATCACGTTCAGCTGGTACTGTATTAAAGTTTAGAGATCAAGACCTAGTAGTTGAAGAGACTACTCCAGAATCCTTTGATGGCGTTGATTTAGTTCTTTCATCAGCTGGCGGTGCAGTATCAAAGAAATTTTTACCAGAAGCTGTTAAGCGCGGTGCAGTTTGTGTAGATAATACCAGTGCTTTTAGAATGGAACCAGATGTCCCATTAGTTGTACCAGAAGTAAATCCAGATGCATTGAAAGAGCATCACGGTATTATTGCCAATCCAAATTGTTCAACTATTCAAATGGTGATGGCTTTGGAACCAATTAGAAGAAAGTTTGGTTTGAAGCAAATTATCGTTTCAACTTATCAAGCAGCTTCCGGTGCAGGTCAAGCCGCAATTGAAGAATTAAAAAAGGAAACACAAGATTATTTGGATGGCAAAGATATGCAAGCAGATGCACAAATTTTGCCAACTAAAGGTGATAAGAAGCATTATCCACTAGCATTCAATCTTCTACCTCAAATTGATGTGTTAGAAGATTCTGGTTATTCTCATGAAGAATGGAAGATGATTCATGAAACCAAGAAGATTATGCTCAACGACATGAACGCTAAAGACATCAAAGTCACTGCAACTTGTGTTAGAGTTCCTGTTCCAATTGCTCACGGTGAAAGTGTATACTTCACTGTTGAAGATGAAAGTGCAACAACTCAAGATATCATGGCTGCAGTTGCTGACTTCCCAGGTGTTGTGCTTGAAGATGATATTAAACATCAAATTTATCCTCAACCTATTAATGCAGCAGGTAAGCGCGAGACTTTTGTGGGTCGTATTCGTCCTGACTATGAAAATCCAGGTGCATTTAATATGTGGATCGTAGCTGATAACCTCTTAAAGGGTGCAGCTTGGAACACTGTTGAAAATGCGGAATACTTAGTAAAAATGAATTTGATCTAAAACTAAAAAGAAAAAAGCACAAATATTGTTTAGTAGGCAATATTTGTGCTTTTAATTGGCTCTCTGTCAAATCGTGTTGATAGAAGTCAACTATAATTTAATAATTGGATTAAGCATCAAGCTGCTATGTACCAGCTTG
>NZ_JAEHNT010000083.1:0-2087 GCF_016742815.1 Lactobacillus sp. A27 | reverse complement strand
AAATAAAAGAACTTAAATAACCGTCTCAGTATAACAGTAACTGGGACGGTTTTTAAGTACACTATTTTATTTGACGCTTACGAATGGAATATTGAATTCGACTGTCAAACGGGCCCATAAATATTTATTTTCAATCAAACTAGATTAAGAGTGTGGATCTCAGAGATCGTGTAATCAAGAAATAGAGCTGAAAATGAATATTTGCCTCAATCGATTAAAATTGGGTGATTAGGTGAATATTATTGGTATTGATGTTAGTCAAGGTGAAAGTCATGCAACTTTGATAACAGAAGAAGCGGAAAAAGTAGCTTTTAAGTTTAAGCATAATAAGAGCGGCTTTCAAATATTAAATTCGTATATTAGGTCCAATACGATAATAATTTTTGAAACTACAGGTGTTTATTCAGCTCAACTTACCGCTTATTTAAAAAGCAAGAAAGCTAAGTTTTATGAATTAAATCCTTTAGAAGCCAATTAAGAATGGCTTCTTTGAGAAGAAATAAAACCGACAAGAACGATTCATTTAAATTGGCCTTATTAGGTGCAACACAATTAACAGAAATAAAGAATCATTGTAATAAACAATCTGCTTTGCCTTATGACTCTTTACGGATTTTATCCTTGAGATATAAGCAGTTAATTAAATGTAGAACCAGAATACTTAATTTTCTTCGTTCTAGCTTAGAGCTTACTTTTCCAGAACTAAATCAGATTTTAAAAAATGCTTATGCAGTTTTAGCCCTTCAAGTATTTAGAATGTATTGTCATCCTGATTTTTTGGCAGGATTAACTCTTAAAGAAATGACCACTAGAGTTTACCAATCTGTTAGCAGGCGAATACATAAAGATGTAATTCAAAGTTATTGTGCTCAAGTTTGGTTAGCAGCTAAAGATTCTTATCCTGCTGTTCCAGCAAATTCTTTAGAAATTGAAATTATTTCAGAATATTGCGATGAGATAGAAAGCTACAATAAAGAAATAACCTATATTTAAAACAAGTTAATCAAGACGGCTGTTGGCTTGGATGATTTCAAAGTTATTTCCAGTATTCCCGGAGCCGGTCAATTAAATAGCGCTCTATTATTGGGCTTTACTGGTGATATTGCTCGCTTTGATAATTATAAACAACTCAATGCTTTCCTAGGTTTGGATTTAAACGGATACCAGTCTGGTAAATACATTAAAGGCGATACAATTAACCGCAGAGGCAGTAGTCAGGGCAGAGCTGTTGAAACAGATATGATTCGAAGCATGTTAAGAAATCAGGGTAAAATTCAAAATCATTTAATTGATTACTATTACAAATTAAAAAAGCCGCCTTTCAATAAGCATGACAAGGTAGCTTTAATAGCATGCGCCAATCATTTGAATCGCACTATTATAAATTTGGTCCACACACATCAACTTTATAATTATTCTAAGGCGATTAATTAATAGATGTTTAGCACACAATAAGTGAAAAAACTGCCAAAAGACTAGTCTTTTGGGGCTATGTTTAGTATACTCTTTTTTTCTCTGTAGTAATGCTTGACATTCTATAAGAAATCCTGTCGATGAAGAGTAAAAGATGAGGATTAAGCAATTAATAAATTGCGGCACCAAAATTGAAGCTGATGCCAATCGCTATACTTTCGTTTGGCGCAAGGCAGTTGAAAAGTATCATGAAAAGCTTAAAGCTCAAGCAGTTGAACTATATGATGAAATGATTGCCAAAGAAGTCGTCAAAGCAATGGCAAAAGAGCAAGTCCAGACCAGTCAGGGATTGGCAGAGCTAGCGCAAGAAGCGGAAGCTGAAATTGAAAAGCTGACTGAAGAGATTGCCCGAGAGCCTAAAGCTATTCCTAGTGGATCGCCTAGAAAAGCAAGAAGGCGCGGTCTTAAGAAGCTGCTTCATAAACTCAGAAAAGACTATGTTCCTAGAATGAAGAAATACGAAGAGGCAAAAGCAATCTTTGCTGTGTGCAATAGCTATTCCAAGACCGACCACGATGCGACTTTCATACATATGAAAGAAGATCACATGAGAAATGGTCAGCTTAAGCCAGGCTATAATATTCAAGTCGCTACGACGGATCAGTATGTAGTTG
>NZ_JAEHNT010000082.1:0-6418 GCF_016742815.1 Lactobacillus sp. A27 | reverse complement strand
TGTTAATCAAGATGTCGTCAGTTCGAGTCTGACAGCCGGAGTAAGGAGAGAGAAGGAAGCCTAGCTTCCTTCTTTTTTGTTTAATATGTTTTAGGTCTATATGATTTGATGGAAAAATTGGTGTCTGCTTATCCCGATATTTTATTTGAAGCTTGCTCTAGTGGCGGTGGCCGTTTTGATGCAGGCATGGCCTATTACATGCCTCAGATTTGGACGAGCGATGATACAGATGCGGTTGATCGAATGAAAATTCAATATGGTACCAGCTTGGTTTATCCGGTTAATATGATGGGTGCTCATGTATCTGTGAGTCCTAATGAACAAAATGGTCGTTATACTCCACTTGCAACGCGTTATGCCGTTGCGATGAGTGGTGATTTAGGTTATGAATTGGATTTGACCAAGTTATCATCTGAGGATTCTTTAGAGATAGAGAAAGAAATTAATGATTATAAAAAATTGCGTCATTTAATTCAATTCGGCGATTTTTATCGTTTGAAATCACCATTTAGCAGCAATCAGGCAGCATGGAACTTCGTTTCTAAAGATCAAAAAGAAGTTTTAGTAATGAATTTCAATATTATGTCGCAGGTTCAGCCGGTATTTACTCAGACAAAGTTATATGGCTTAAATCCTGATCTCGATTACCGTGATGAAAATACGGGTCAAATTTATGGTGGGGATGAACTAATGGAAGTTGGTTACTATGATTCTGTTATGAAACAGGATTTCGCCGCAGAAGTAAAATATTTTGTCGCGGTTGATTAATTTTTTAGAAATAAAATTCACCTAAAAGCAAATTTGCAGTAATGTCAAATTGCTTTTTATTTTTCCACTTAGCTAGTGGGACAAGGAGTTTAGAAATTGGAAATTATTTTCCCTAACTGAAATTATTTTCGAAAATTCCTTTGTAAAAGAAAGCATTTATCGTATAATAAAAGCGGATTCATTTTTTTGATCTAGAGGAGGAAATTACATGGTAGGAATTGTTTTAGCCAGCCATGGTGGTTTTGCCGATGGTATTGCACAATCTGCGCAAATGCTTTTCGGTGAACAAAAAGATTTTGCTCATGTTATCTTAAAGCCTAGTGAAGGCCCAGATGACATTCGTGGCAAAATGGAAAAAGCAATTGCTTCATTTGAAAACCAAGATGAAGTTCTATTCTTGGTTGACCTGTGGGGTGGTACACCATTTAACCAAGCAAATGGTCTTGCTGAAAAGCATGATAAATGGGCAATTGTAGCTGGTATGAATTTACCAATGGTTGTACAAGCATTAACTGAAAGAATGATGGATGCTAATGCTACTGCACGTCAAATCGCTACAAAGGTAGTTGAACCTGCTAAGGATGGTATCAAGACTAAGCCATCTGACTTAATGCCAAAGACCGCTGCTCCTGCAGCAGCCGCTGACAAGGGCTCAGCTAAGGGCAGTAAGAAGTCAATTCCAGAAGGTACTGTAATTGGTGACGGTCACATTAAGTACGTTTTGGCAAGAATCGACTCACGTTTACTTCACGGTCAGGTTGCTACTGGTTGGATTCCAGCAATGAAGCCAGATCGAGTAATTGTTGTTTCAGACAGTGTTGCTAAGGATGACTTGCGTAAGAGTATGATTCGTGAAGCTGCACCTGCAGGTGTTAAAGCTCACACTGTTCCACTTAAGAAGATGGAAGAAATCGCAAAGGATCCAAGATTTGGTAACACACACGCACTTCTTTTGTTTGAAAATCCAGAAGATGTTTTGAGAGCTATCAAGGGCGGTATTAATCTTAAGGATATCAACGTTGGTTCAATGTCATACAAGGAAGGCGACGTTAACGCCAACAACGTATTGTCAATGAACCAAGAAGACGTTGATACTTTCCGTGAACTTGAAAAGATGGGCGTTAAGTTTGATGTTAGAAAGGTTCCTTCAGATGCTCCAGGTAACATGGATTCTATCTTGAAGAAGGCTCAAACCTTACTTGACGAACAAAAGAAATAATTAATTAGGAGTAAATAAATGAACGCTATACAAATGATTTTGGTAGTGGGTGTTGCCTTTCTTGCAGGTATGGAAGGTATCTTGGATGAATGGCAATTCCACCAACCATTAGTTGCATGTACTTTGATCGGTTTAGTTACCGGTCACCTGGACTTAGGTGTTATTTTGGGTGGTCAATTACAAATGATCGCCTTAGGTTGGGCAAACATTGGTGCCGCTGTTGCACCAGATGCCGCTTTGGCTTCAGTAGCTTCAGCTATTATCTTGGTTGAAGGTGGTCAAGGTACTGCTGGTATCGGTACTGCTACTGGTATCGCTATTCCTTTGGCTGTTGCTGGTTTGTTCTTAACTATGATCGTACGTACTATCTCAACTGCTATCGTTCACATCATGGACGCACAAGCTAAGAAGGGTAACTGGCGTATGATCAACGTATGGCAATGGATTGCTGTATGTTTGCAAGGTTTGAGAATCGCTATCCCAGCCGCATTGCTTTTGGCTATCCCAGCAAGCACTGTTAGAGGTTGGCTTGCAATGATGCCTCAATGGTTATCAGCTGGTATGACCATCGGTGGTGGTATGGTTGTTGCTGTAGGTTACGCTATGGTTATCAACATGATGGCAAGTAAAGAAGTATGGCCATTCTTCGCAATCGGTTTCGCTTTAGCTGCTATCAAGGACTTAACTTTGATCGCCCTTGGTGCTATCGGTCTTTCAATGGCTTTGATGTACTTAGCTCTTGAAGCTAAGGGTGGCAACGGCTCAGGTTCAAACAACTCTGGCGATGCCGGTACCGGCGATCCACTCGGCGATATCATTGATGATTATTAAAATGAACGCATAGAGGAGGATTTAAATAATGGCTGATAAGAAAATTAAATTAACCAAACGTGACCGTTTTAACGTTATGTGGCACTCACAATTCCTTCAAGGTTCATGGAACTACGAAAGAATGCAGAACGGTGGTTACGCATACTCAATGATTCCTGCATTGAGAAAGTTATACCCAGACAAGAAAGATTTGTCTGCTGCTTTACAAAGACACTTGGTATTCTTTAACACTCACCCATACTTAGCTTCACCTGTACTTGGTGTTACCTTGGCTTTGGAAGAAGATAAAGCTAACGGTGCTCCTGTTACTGACGACGCTATCCAAGGTGTTAAGGTTGGTATGATGGGACCTTTGGCCGGTGTTGGTGACCCTGTATTCTGGTACACTGTTCGTCCAATTGTTGGTGCCTTAGGTGCATCAATGGCCATTTCAGGTAATATCATGGGACCTATCTTGTTCTTCGTTATCTGGAACATCATCAGAATTGCCTTCTTATGGTACACACAAGAATTTGGTTACAGCGCTGGTTCAGCTATCACTAACGACATGTCAGGTGGTATGCTTCAAAAAGTTACCCGTGGTGCTTCAATGATGGGTATGTTCGTTTTGGGTGCCTTGATTGAACGTTGGGTAAACATCAAATTTACTCCAATCGTTTCACAAACCCCTATCCAAAAGGGTGGTTACATCGAATGGGACAAGCTTCCATCAGGTGCCAAAGGTATTCAAGAAGCTCTTACGCAATGGAACATGGGTAATGGTAAAGCTTTGAGCAGTACTAAAGTTACTACTTTGCAAGACAACTTGGACTCATTGATTCCAGGTTTAGCTGGTCTTCTTTTGACATTCTTCTGTATGTGGTTATTGAAGAAGAAGGTTTCACCAATCTGGATTATCATCGGTATCTTCGTTGTCGGTGTTCTCTTCCACGTATGGGGCATTCTTTAATAAATGGCTAAATCAATTAACACAAGAGTCGATCTGACCGTTGATGGTACCTGGTTTAGAGGTATTGCATCCTATGGAAAAATTATGATCGGCGATAAAGCTTTTGAATTTTATAATGAGCGAAACGTTGAAGACTATGTTCAAATTCCATGGAAAGAAGTAACTTATGTAGTTGCGGATGTTCATTTTAATGGACGTTATATTCCACGTTTTGAAATTAGAACTAAATCTAATGGTAAATTTATCTTCGCTGCGCGTGATCCTAAAAAGGTATTGCGTGCAATAAGAAAATATGTACCTGCTGACCATATGCGTAAAGCATTAAGTATGTGGCAACAAATTAAGCAACGTTTTACTCGTAAGAAAAAATAAAGCAAACTAAAAATCCCGAGGTCGAATGGCCTTGGGATTTTTTTAGTCATTAGCAATAGAAGCTTGCAATCTATTTAAGAATAATTCGGCAACGGGGGATAAGTTAGTCTCATGTTTCCAGATAACCGTGATTGGTTCACTTAAAGCTGGCGATATTGGCCTAAATGTTAAACCCGATTCGCTAGAAGTATTAGCAATTTTATCTAGTGTTAACATCACAGCCGCATTGTTTTTAACTAATAAAGTTCCGTTAAAGCTTAGGTTGACCGTTCCGATGAAATTGACGTCGTCTTTGTAATTGCCAAGCCAATTATCGAAATAGTGCATCGTGTCAGCCTGTTGAGAATTTAAAACGGTTCTGCCAACCAGATCCGCTGGGGTAATTGCCTTCTTTTTAGCTAAAGGATCGTTCTGAGTCATTAATACACCCCATACGTCTCGTTCTGGCAATTGAATGGAAGCATAGTTTGAAAGGTTAACATTACCAATGATAGCCGCAAAATCGACTGTACCGATGTTTAACTTCTTTTCAGCGAATTCATAGTCACCACTTAGAATATGAATTTTAACTGTAGGGTAGTCCTGAATAATGTTACTTACAATATTCATCAGTCTTTGCATCCCAACACTTTCGCCGGCAGCAATAGTTAAATCACCACTGATTACAGCTGATGATTGCAGGTTGCTCTTAGTTTTGGCAGTTAAAGCTAAAATTTCTTTTGCTTGCTCTAATAAATATTGTCCTGAAGGTGTCAGAGTCAAATGCCGCGGCTGGCGGTTGAATAACTTGACCCCTAATTCGTCTTCCAAATCCGCAATCTGGCGTGATAAAGCAGGCTGAGAAACTAATAATTTCTGTGACGCTTTCGTCATGTTTAACTCTTGCGCTGTGGCAACGAAATAATTTAAAACTCTTAATTCCATATTTTCACCATAAATAAAAGTTATTATACGTGATACTTAATAAGTTTTTTACATTACTTACTTTATCTTTTAAACTAAAAATGAGCAAGAAAAGGAGTAGCAGATTATGAAGACCCAAGATAAAGAACTTATTCAAGAAATTGTCGGTTCTATGATAAATCCTGTTGATAGATTTCTATGATATTCTATCAATAGGATTTTTTTGCACAAAAAACATTCTAAGCTAAATAGTGAATTAGTTATCCGACGGGATAATTGATTCACTATTTTTATTCTTTTGTAGAATTAAAGTAGTAGTAAAACGATATGCCCTGAGGTCTTTAGACACTTGATGTCGCATAATAAACTGGCAGTTTTACTTAAGTTTTCAATAGTCTCTTCGAAGAATGTGGACACTAGATGTCGAGTTTAGAAAATTAGATCTGATTTCTTAAGTAAATACGTTTTACTACTAAGTTTTGGAGGTTTTTATTATGCAAGTTACTTTTGGAATTGATGTAAGCAAGTCTACTTCTACTGTTTGTGAACTAATTGGTGAAAGCAAAAATGAACTA
This sequence comes from Lactobacillus sp. A27, assembly GCF_016742815.1. Classification (NCBI taxonomy): domain Bacteria; kingdom Bacillati; phylum Bacillota; class Bacilli; order Lactobacillales; family Lactobacillaceae; genus Lactobacillus; species Lactobacillus sp. A27. The sequence goes on along the minus strand of NZ_JAEHNT010000082.1, from coordinate 801 downwards.
ACCATTACTAATAATCGTCCTGGTTTTATTCAATTGCTTCATGAATTAACCGCTTTTTCTAAACATCCGCAAATTATTTTTGAAGCTACCGGTGTTTATTCACGCAGACTGCAGGCTTTTCTTGAAGACTACGGCTATGAATATGTTGTTCTTAATCCGCTTAAAGCTAAAAAAGAAATGGATATGGGACTACGTCATAATAAGACTGATAAAACTGATGCTTATCATTTAGCCTTAATTCAAAGACTATATCATCATCCAATTAATCAACTTCAATCTCAAACTTATAAGCAGCTTAATTCATTGAGTCGTTTCTACAACCAGTTAACAGCTGACTTAGTAATGGCTAAAAATAGACTTCATCAAGCTTTACAATCGACTTTTCCTGAAATTGAAAACTTATTTTCTGCTGCTAAAGGCAAGAATTACTGGCAAATAGTTAATCATTACCCTCATTGTGATTTAGTAAGAAAAGCAGATAAAAAACAAATTATTACATGGTTGACGAACTTAAAAGGAATTGCCTTTAGACATGCACAAAGGACTGCAGACAAACTAATTAAATTAGCTCATCAAGCTTATCCAGTTGTATCTTGCTCTAGCATAGAAGTCGAGCAAGTGCAGTATTATGCACACAGATTGCTTAATTTAAGTGATCAAAGAGAAAATTTAATCGCAAGAATGGTTAAGTTAGCGAAGTCTTTGCCTAATTATGATTTAGAAAACCTAGAAAGCATTCCAGGCTTTGCACAGACCACTGCAGTCAGAGTTTTAGCAGAGTTAGGAGATTTACGCAGATTT